>JAOAEP010000063.1 GCA_026416755.1 bacterium
TATATTTAAAAACAAGGAAGATTTTATTTACCTGGCAGAAAAATATTCAAATATTAAGTTTAATATTTATAATCTCATAAGAAATGGAATGTACAAAGAGGTTTTTGAAATTTTAAATAGTGAATTGAATTTATCAAAAGAGGAAGTGGAAAGTTTAGAATATTTTGTGAAACATTTAAAAACAATTCAGATAGATAATGTTGTGGAAAAAATTAAAAATGAAATAAAGCATCTGTATGAAAAGAAAATTTTAAAAACAGGTGGAGAATATATGTTTTTTAAGTATATAGATGAAATTTTTAAAGAAAATTTAGTAAGGTTACCAGTAAATAAGGCGTTTAAACTATTAAATGATAGATTGAAAGATGAAGAAAGGGAACCAACAAAAGAAGAAATTGCTAATTTTATAAGTATATCAAAAAAAAGAATAGAACCATTTAGACTTCTTGACCTTTTTACTTTCTTTTCATTATTTGTGATGGGTTATTTTGCAACATTTTTTACTGGACTGAAAGACATAGCGATTTTAATTTATTATATTTTTTATGGAGCAATATCAAATATAATTGTTGCAGCAGTTAATAGATATGGTGGACAAGTTGGATTTCAATATTTATTTAGAGGACTTGAAAATGCTCCCAATGTAACGAGTGCTGCAGATACATGGAATGAATATAATTCTCATATTATGCGACTGTGGGCTGTTTTTTCATCTTTAGGAATGATTATAGGAATTCTGGGAAAGATTTTTTCAGATATTACACATGGATTTTCAAGATATTTTGTTGAAGGATGTGCTTTAATTTTATATATTATGGCTATAAGAGAATGGTTTATTTACTATCACAGTTTAGAACAAAAAAGTAAAATGGGAGAGTAAAATGGAAAAATTGAAAAGATTTGGTGTTTCAATGAATTTAGAATTATTAAGAAAATTTGATGATTTCATTAAAAAACATAAATACAAAAATAGGTCAGAAGCAATAAGAGATATGATAAGAGAAAAATTTGTTGAAGAAGAATGGGAAAAAGACAGAAATGTTGCTGGATGTATTGTTATTGTTTATGAACATGATGTTAGGGAAATTGTTGATAAAATCATAGATATTCAACATAAATTTTCAAGAAATATAATTTCTACCCAACATATTCACATGGATAAGGAAAATTGCATGGAAATAGTTGCTGTAAAAGGGAAAGTTGAAAAAATTAAGGAATTATACTTCTATTTGAAAGCATTGAAAGGGGTAAAGTATTCTGCTATAACAAAAGCAACAACAGGAAAAAGAATAGAATGAAAATTAGATCTCCTTCGTCTTTAAAGAAAAAAATTTGACAAAATAAAAATATATGTTTATAATAATAAAAAATTACGAGGGGAGGTGAGGAAATTGGCAAAAAAGATGGCTAAAAAAGAAGCAAAAAAGACAACCAAAAAGAAATGTGCAAGTAAGAAAAAATGAGAAGGAAAAAAAGAAAATTAAGATGGAGAAGTAAAAGAGCCCTCCATAGAAAAAAACCAACAATGGGATAATCAAATAAAAAGTTTACTTACAGTTGTCTCAAGATGAATACTTTTAATTGCTTCTCCAAGTAATTCTGCAACTGAAAGAACTGTAAAAACAGATGGTAAATTTTGATGTGGTATTGTATCTGTAATAATAAGTTCTTTAATAGATGAATTTTTAATTTTTTCTATTGCATCACCTGCTAAAACAGGATGAGTACATGCACCATAAACTTCAATAGCACCATTTTTCAATAATGCATCTGCTGCCTCTATCATAGTATTTCCTGTTGAAATCAAATCATCAACTATAATTGCTTCACATCCTTTAACATCTCCTATTACATGCATTATTTCAACTTCATCAGGTAAATCTCTTCTTTTATCAACTATTGCAAGACCCCCAGGCAATCTTTTTGCAAAAGCACGTGCCATTTTAACACTTCCAACGTCAGGTGCAACAATTACAGGTCTTTTAAACTTTTTTTCTCTTAAATAATTTATAATTATAGGTGCTGCAAAAAGATGGTCTACAGGAATATCAAAAAATCCTTGTATCTGAGGAGCATGAAGGGCCATTGTTAAAATTCTATTTGCACCGGCTGTAACAAGAAGGTTTGCCACAAGTTTAGCAGTTATAGGAACACGTGGTTGATCTTTTCTATCTTGTCTAGCATAGCCATAATATGGGATTACTGCTGTTATTCTTCTTGGAGACGCTCTTCTTAAAGCATCAAGAGTTATAAGTAATTCCATTAAATTTTCATTTACAGGTGGACAGTTTGATTGAATTATAAAAACATCCTTCCCTCTAATATTTTCTTCAATTTTTACACATATCTCTCCATCTTTAAATCTATAAATTTTTATTGAACCTAATTTTTTATTAAGGTAGTTAGCAATTTTTTCTGCAAGAACAATATTAGAATTACCCGAGAAAATTAAACAATTATCCATTTTTACCCCTTTTTACCAAATATTCTTCTGCTTTCTTTAATTCATTTAAAGTGTTAATCCCAATTGTTTCATAAGGGTCAGGTGTGGTATAGGTAGATATTTTTTTATTCTCTTGGCTATATATTTTTATTATGTCTGTAAGATAATATTCTTTTTTTATAGGGTCAGGATTAATTTTCTTTAAACTATCAAATAAACCTTCTGATTTAAAAACATAAACTCCAGCATTAATTTCTTTTATTTTTCTTTGTTCATCGGTTGCATTAATTTCTTCAATTATTCCTATTACCTCTTTCTTACCATTTCTTAAAATTCTACCATAACCCTTTGGTTCTTCAAAAATCGCTGTTAAAAAAGTACACCAATTCCCATTTTCTTTGTGAATTTCTAAAAGTTTTCTTATGGTTTTTTCTGTTATAAAAGGTGTATC
>JAOAEP010000056.1 GCA_026416755.1 bacterium
TAAGAGACAGTATTATTATTTATCACACACTCCTGTGATAGAAGGAAGTGAAAGTATTTTAATAGAAACAAGGGATAGATATAGACCGGATATTGTGATTAGAGTAAAGAAAATGAGTTATGGACAGGATTACTGGATTGATTATTATACAGGTGCCATACTTTTTAAATTTCCGATTCCTTCAATGGATATTAATTTTAATCCCGTATTTATAATTGTAAGTTATGAAAGTGAAATAGAAGATAAAAAATATAATATTTTTGGTGGTAGATTGACTTATAAACCTGTTGAAAATCTTGAAATTGGGTTGACTTCTATAACAGAAGAAAAAGAAATTGATAACTATAATCTATTGGGAACTGATATAAAAGTTAAATTGCCCTTGAATACAATCATGAGAGTGGAATTTGCAAAAACACACTCATTATTTAATATAGACGGGATTTATACTCCAAAAGATGGGAAAGGATATCTTTTTGAAATAAAAAGTTCTCCAAATGAAAATTTATCAATAAGTGCTTATTATAAAAAAACAGATGATTATTTTGATAATATTTCAGCGACTGAAATAATGAGAGGAAGTGAAAAATATGGGGCAGATTTCAATTATTTTTTAAAAAGTAAAAACACCTCAATTTATGGTAAATATTTTAACGAAAAGGATAAACTTAATGATACATTTTACGAAAATATTTCTCTTGGATTTGGGAAAAAATTTGAGAGTTTAAAATTTAGAATTGAAACATATTATGAACATTCAAATAATAAATACATTCCACCAACAAACCCTACATCTCGTTATCCTTTTGATATAAGTGAATATTTGCTTGAAGAATCTCTTGGGTTAAAATTCTCCATTGAGAAAAAATTTTCTCAAAATTTTACATTTATTGGTGAATACAAAAGTAATTTATTATCAAATGCGGGTAATATGGGTCATATCGGACTTGAATATAATTTAGAGAAAAATAGAAAAATTTATTTCAGAGAATTTTTTGCAAAATTTGAAGAACGTTTGGAAAACAGGGGGATTTTTGGGATAGAATCTGAAATATTTACCAATACAGTTGCTTTTAATGAATACCGTCTTTTAGATGGGATTGAAGGGAGAAGTTTACAGCAGAGTATTGGTTTAAGAAATAGATTTTTGCTTGGAGAGAATATAACAGGTAATATTTCAATAGAGAACCTGCATACTTTAAAAGGTCAGGAAAGAAAAAACCAACCCGATGCTTTTGCAATAGGCGTTGGCTTTGAATATTTACCAAAAGAGCACATAAAAGTAATAAGTCGCTTGGAATATCGCAATGAAACTGATGGGAACTCTAAACTGGGCGAATTAGGGTGCGCTTATAAGTATAATCCTTCATGGACTTTTTTTATGAAAGAAAGATTTTATTCTGACAGATTTGATAATACTTCAAATATTAACTCAAAAACTTTATTGGGTTTTGCTTATAGACCAATAGATAATGATAAATTTAATGCAATTGGAAAGGTAGAACTTAAAAGAGAAGAAAATAGTTCTTTTAAAGATAATTCTTATATTTTTTCATTTGAGGGTCTTTATCAGTTAAATGAAAAAACCCAGATCAGCGGTAAATATGCAGGGAAATTTGTAAAAAGTTTAAATACTGATACCTATACAGACCTCATTGGAGTAAAAATTACAAGAGATTTAAATAACCGTTTTGATATCTCTGCAGAATACAGAATTTTAAGAAATAATGAAATAGGCAGTATTAGTCATGGTGGCTCTTTAGAAATTGGTTATAGTATATTTAAGAACATATATCTTTCTTTTGGATATTCATTTGACAAGTTTGACAATGATTTGAGAGGAGATTTTTATTATAATAAAGGGCCCTTCATTAGATTAAGAATAAAGTTTAGTGAAAACAGTTTCAATTTTTTCCATTGATGCTTTTTTGACCTTTCAATTTTTATTAATTATAGTATAATCTAAAAAACATGGATAAAAAGGAGGGAAAATGGCTGAATGTTTAAACTTAGAAAGAAATTTAAAAAATTGTGGGTGTTCATATAAGAGTTGTGGCAAAAGAGGGATTTGTTGTGAATGTTTAAGTTCTCACTGGGCAAGAAAGGAATTACCAGGATGTTTATTTCCTCCAGAAGCAGAAAAAACATATAATAGGTCAATTGAATATTTTATAAAGGTCTGGAGTGAAAAACTTAAATTAAAATAAATTCAAAAAAAATTCATAAAAAGGAGATAAAAATGACAAATGTTTACTTTTTACCTATTGAAAAAATAGGGAAATTTGAAGAATTTTTGGATAAATTTAATTTTCTAAAAAACTTTCAAAATAACGATAAAATTGCACTTAAAATTCATTTTGGTAATTCACACCATAAAAATCAAGTTCCTCCAGAATTTCTTTTTCCAGTTGTTGAAAAATTGAAAGAGCAAAAAGTATTTGGTATTTTGACTGATACAAATGTTTTATATAGAGGAGAAAGAGATGACACTTTTTCACATCTTGAGATTGTTTATAAAAATGGATATGATAAACTTGGAACACCTATTCTAATTGCGGGTGGTTTTGATGCTGATTATGAGTTTGATATTGAAATAGATGGTAAACATTTTAAAAAACTATATTATGCAAAAGAATATGAAAAATTTGATGGTATGATTGCTATAACACATTTTAAAGGACATATGCTTTCGGGTATAGGAGGAACACTTAAAAATGTAGGTATGGGTTGTGCTTCAAGAAAAGGTAAATTTGCGATGCATTCAAATTTAACTCCAATTATTAATTTGTCCACCTGTACAGGTTGCGAAAAATGTTCAAACGAGTGTCCATTTGGAGCAATAAGTATTAAAGAAAAAAAAGCATATATTGATAAAAATAAATGTAAAGGTTGTGCTTGGTGTGTTCATGTATGTCCCTTTGGTGCAATTAATATTCCATGGTCAAGTGTCAAACCTGAAGAATTTCAAGAGAGAATTGTGGAATATGCTTATGGTTTAATAAAATTCTATAAAAATAAATTTCTATCAATAAATTTTCTTATAAATATAGCAGGAGATTGTGATTGTTGTTCAAATCCAGGGGAAATATTATCAAAAGATATAGGTGTATGTATTTCTGAAGACCCTGTAGCAGTTGATAAATGTTCTTCTGATTTAGTTAAGGAAATAAATGGGAAAGATGTTTTTTTAGAAATTAAGCCCAAAATTGATTATAGGAGACAATTTGATTATGCAGAAAAAATTGGACTTGGTACTACAAAATATAGATTAATTGTTTTTTAAAACTTAAATTCTTCTATTCATATGAAAAAATTTGATATTGTTGTAATAGGTGGTGGTCATGCTGGTATTGAAAGTGTTATGGCCTGTAAAAAAATGGGGGTAGAAGTTTTACTCATTACATTTGAAAAAGAAAAAATCGGTTATATGTCATGTAATCCTGCAATTGGTGGAGTTGGCAAAGGACAGATTGTTAAAGAAATTGATGCCCTCGGTGGAGAGATGGCAAAAGCAACGGATAAAACGGGTATTCAATTTAGAACTTTAAACAGTTCAAAGGGACCTGCTGTATGGTCAAGTAGAGCACAGGTGGATAGAAAAAAATATAACCAATATATGGTAGATTTGATAGAAAAAAATGTTGAAATTATAGAAGGTGAAGTTACAGATATAATTGTAAAAGATAAAACTGTATTAGGCGTTGAAATAAATGGAGAAGAATTTATATCTTCAAAATGTGTAATTCTTGCTCCAGGGACTTTTTTAAATGGAGTTATTCATATAGGACTTGAAAGTTTTCCTGCAGGTAGAATTGAAGATAAAAAAGTAAGTAATCTTTCTAAAAAACTTAAAAATTATGGTTTTGATATTTTAAGATTTAAAACAGGTACATGTGCTAGGCTTGATGGAAATACGATTGATTTTACTTTACTTATTCCACAAAATGGGGATGAAAAAATAAGACCTTTTTCGTTTTCTACTGAAAAGATTGAAATTGAACAACTTCCTTGTTATATTACTTACACAAATGAAAAAACTCATCAGATAATTAGGAAAAATTTAGATAGGTCTCCTTTATTTACCGGTAAAATTACTGGAACAGGTGTTAGATATTGCCCTTCCATTGAAGATAAAGTAGTAAAATTTCCTCATCATAATAGACATCATATTTTTTTAGAGCCAGAAGGAAGGGAAATTAATGTTTATTATCCAAATGGAATTTCTACAAGTTTACCTATTGATGTTCAAGATGAATTTATTCATACCATAAGAGGACTTGAAAATGTGAAAATTTTAAGATATGGTTATGGGATTGAACATGATGTTGTAAATCCGTTGCAAATATATCCAACCCTTGAGACAAAAATTATTGAAAATTTATTTTTAGCAGGGCAAATCAATGGAACAACAGGTTATGAAGAAGCAGGTGGCCAGGGATTGATTGCAGGAATAAATGCCTCTTTAAAAATTAAAAAACAAAAACCATTAATACTTGATAGAACAACAAGTTATATAGGTGTTTTAATAGATGACCTAACTACAAAAGGAACAAATGAGCCATATAGAATGTTTACTTCAAGAGTAGAATATAGATTGTTAATAAGAGAAGATAACGCTGATATAAGATTGAGAGAAATTGGATATAAACTTGGACTTGTAAGTAAAGAGGAATGGGAAAAAACAAGAGAAAAAATTGAAAATATAAATAAAATTAAAGAGGATTTGAAGAGTAAAAAAATTAAAGTTGATGGTAAAAGTGTTTCTCTTTTTGAATATATAAGAAGGCCTGGAATTAAATTGACTGATTTTGTGAGAAATTTTAAAGATGATGTTCTTTTTACTACGGAGGTTGAAATAAAATATGCTCCATATATTGAAAGAAATTTAAAAGAAATAGAAGAATTTAAGAATCTTGAAAGGATAAAAATACCACCTGATATTGACTATGATAAAATCCCAGGACTTTCTCTTGAAATAAAAGAAAAACTTTCAAAATTCAAACCATTAACTCTTGGACAAGCAAGTAGAATTTCAGGGATAACACCTTCAGCAGTTGTAATACTTATGGTTTATCTGAAAAAAGGAGGGGGGTATGAATGAAAAAGTTAAAGTTGGTATTATTGGAGCAGGTGGTAGAGCAAATTTTCAAGCAAGGGCAATTATGAATTTTAAAAATGGGGAAGTTCTTATGGTTTATTCACCTTTTGAAGAAGAAGTTAAAAATTTTTCTGAAAAATATGGAATTAAATATACAACTTCCCTTGAGGATATTTTAACCACTAAAGAGATTGAAGCAATAACAGTTTCTACACCAAATGCAACACATTATGAAATTGTTAAAAAGGGACTTTTAAATAATAAAAATGTTCTTGTTGAATACCCACCTACTTTAAATCTTGAAGAACTTGATGAACTTATAAACTTGGCAAAAGAGAAAAATCTTGTTTTCTGGGTGAGTTTAACACAACTATTTGAAAATCCTTATTATACAATAAAGAAACACTTAAATTTATTGGAAAAACCTATCTATTCATATTATTCTTATATTTCCTCCTTTATAGGTGGATGGTATTCAAAAGTTTCCCTTACAGGTCCTATATATATATGGCAACACTTTCACTATGTCACACAACTACTTGGTTTATGGAAGGACATTGAAGAAGTATCTGCTTTTGAAAATATTGAATATTCTCAAAATGGAGATATAAGTTCTTGTTTTTCAATTATGAATTTAAAATTTTCTTCAGGGTTTATATCCACAATTGAATTTGGTATGGGAATAAAAAATGTTTCTGATAATAGGATAAAATATTTAGGAGAGGGTGGTTTTTTTTATTATGAAAAAGGTAAACTCTATTTCATCAATAAAAAAGATGGTAAAAAAGAAATAGAAATGGAAAAAATTGACATTGGAATAGATACATATAATTTTCTTGAAAAAGTTAAAGAAAAAAAATTAAATATTGAAAGAGCGATAGAAGCAAGAGAAATTTTAAAAATATGTCTTTGTGCTGAAATTTCTTCAAAAGAAAAAAGAATAGTGAAAATAAAGGAAAATTTTAGGGAAATTTAAGGTATAATATTATAAATGAAATATAATACCAATTTGAGAAAAATAAAAAAAATAGTCAATTTAATAAACGACAAAAAGGGAGAAAATACAATAATTCTTGATTTAAAAAATCTAACATGGATTACTGACTATTTCATCATTACCTCGGGAGAATCACTTATTCAAACAAAAGCGATAGCGGAAAACATAATTAGCAATATTAAAGAAGTACCTGTATCTATTGAGGGTATAGAAGATGGGAGATGGATACTTATTGATTATGGAGAAATAATAATCCATATTTTTTTAAATGAAACTCGTGAATATTATAAACTTGAGAAATTATGGGCTGATGCTAAAATTATTGAAATTTAATTTTTATTGATATTTTTAACATATTCTATTACTTTATTTACAGCATCTGCAAGTGACTTATAAAAATCCTTTTTTCTCAATTTTATAAACTCTACATTTTTGCCTTCCGCAAGTTCTCTTAATGTTTTTTCTATTCTATAAAGAGGACCAGCAATCCTATGAAGGAATCTTATTTGAAGATAAAAAACGAGAAAAAGGAGAACCACCATTAAAATCCCTATTCTTTTAAGTAGAAGTGAATTAATTGTTTGGATTATCTCAAGGATATCTACTGTTTTTTTCTCAATTTCAAATTGAGATAAAATTGTATTAAAAGTTATAAAATATGTAAGGCCTCCCACAAGAATTATAACCAATATAATAAAGTAAACTGTAATACCACTAAATATAAACTGAACAGGTTTATTTATAAGATACTTTCTTCTTTTATATTTTTTTTCCATTTTTCACCTATTCTTGAAAATTGGGATACTTATTTGAAACCCAAACAATGTCTTTATTATATCCTTTCCCTCCATCTTTTCCATCTTTTCCATAACTTCCAAGTTTAAAATATTCTCCAGTTGGCATATTATCAACAATTATACTGAAATAAAGAAAATCTCCTGGTGTACTTCTTGCCCAAGTTAAAACATTATTCCCTTCTCCAAGATTTATTTCTTTTTCAATTATCTGAGGTCTTGGATTGTTTCTAAATTCCCTCTCTTTAACAACTTCAATTCCATTTATATATATAGAACAAGAGGTCACACCATAATTTTCAACTCTTATTCTCCCCTTCCCTTCTATTGCATAAAAACTTGCTGTATAATTATCTGGTTTTCCATGAACTCTAGGTAATTTAGGAGAGGAAAAAACAGTTGTGGGAGGGATATAGTAAAAATAAGGGTTTCCCCAAGGATCAAGAGGTATTTTTTTTGTATAAGGGCCATCCCAACCTTTTTCTTGTAATTTTGGAGGAGAATTCAAAGTTAAATCTGAAAGGAAAGCAGGATAAGTTCCAGTGTCATTTTTAACCTGTTCAAGAAGTAAAGCAAGTTGAGAAATCTGTGTTTTTGCACTTACGATTTTAGCTCTATCCATTATATTCTTTATCGCAAAAAAAATCCCACACATAAGTATTATAAAAACCACTATAAAAATTATAATTTCCACTAAAATAAAACCTTTTTTCACAATTTATACCTCCTTTTTATTCTACTCTATTAAAGTTTTTATTGTCAATAAAATTTTTTAAAAATTTACTTATCTAATATTGTCAGTTTTTAAATTTTTTTGTATAATTTTTATCAAATGGAAATTAATAGAAAAATTTTTAGAGAATATGACATAAGAGGAATTTATGAAGAAGATTTAAAAGGGAATTTACCGTATTTTATAGGGAAAGCTTTTGGTTCTTATGTTAAAAGAAAGAATGGCAAATCTGTAAGCGTTGGGGGAGATAATAGATTAACAACACCTGAAATAAAAGAAAAACTCATAAATGGCTTGATTGAAAGTGGCTGTGATGTTATTGATATAGGAATAGTTCCAACCCCACTTCTTTATTTTTCTATTCATTACTATGGATATAATTCAGG
>JAOAEP010000119.1 GCA_026416755.1 bacterium
ATGTCCTCTTAAAACAGCAATTTATTAAAGACGAAGAAATAACCATTGAAGAATATATAAAATCTAAAATAGCAAAACTTGGAGAAAATATAAAAATAAAAAAATTTGTAAGATTTGAAATTGGAGAGTAAAATAAAAAAACATAAGAGGAGGGAATTATGGAATTTGAAGTTGGATATATGCTAGCGTTGGTTGTAATTGGAATTAGTTTTTTAGGATTTTTCCTTTCTATGATGATTGACGAAGTAAATAGAAAAAAAGCAGTGGTAATTTTTATTTTATCATTGATTATCTTTGGTCTTGGTGTTTACTATTATTATGTAATTGGACTATGGCAAAGAAAAAGTGGTGGAGAAACTGTTAACAAACTAAACTATTATCTGTATTTATATAGACCATCACAAGGAACTCAAATACCTGAAACAAATTTACCACAAAATTAATTAAATGAGGATTAGAAGGAAGTTAATCTTATTATCTTTCTTTTTTTCTTGTTTTTTTCTTTATTCCGAGAATTTAGAAACAGTTTATCTTATTGATTTTGCTTCTGTTAAAGTTTTTTCAGATTGTAAAAAAGAAACTTTCATCCATCAAAAGATAAAAATAGAAAATGAAAAAGGGAAAAAATTAGGTCATTTACAGATACCGTATGACTCAGAAAGAGAAAAGATTAAATTTATAGAAGGAAGCACAACTCTACCAAATGGTAAAAAAATTAAAATAACCTCTCAAGATATAAAAATAGTAACTCCTGCTGAATTTACAGAATATACATCCCTTTATCCTGGATATAAAGTAATGAGTATAAATTTCCCAGGTGTTGAAATTGGAAGCATAATTGAATATAAATATAAAATAATAACTTATAAACCATTAATAGAAAGGCATTTTTGGGATGGTTTTTATTTTCAATCAACTGATTTTTTTGCCCTTTCAAGATATGAATTAAAAATCCCAAAAAAAATAAAAATAAAAATCTTTGAAAAAGATATCACACTTAAAGAGAAAAAAGAAGATTTTAGTTATATAACCTATATATGGGAAAAAAAGAATGTTCCTCCAATAATAGAAGAAATTTTAATGCCTCCTTTAAGTGAAATTGTACCCAAAATTTATGTTTCTACATTTTCTAATTGGGAAGAAATAGGTAAGTGGTTTTTTGAAATATCAAAGTCAGAGAAAAATAAAGAAAGAGAAATTGAAAAAATTGTTGAGCAGTTAATAAAAGATAGAAAAACAGATGAGGAGAAAATAATATCCCTTTATAATTATGTTTGTTCAAATATAAGGTACGTGGGACTTGAAATGGGAATCCATGGATATAAACCACATCATCCAGAAGAAGTTTTAAATGCAAAATATGGTGACTGTAAAGATAAGGCAAATTTACTTAAAAGAATGCTTGAAATAGCAGGAATAAAATCATATATAGCCCTTGTAAATACTGATAAAAAGGTTGAAAGAGAGATTCCTTTTCCTGGACAATTTAATCATGCGATACTTGCAGTAGTAAAAGGAGATTCATATATATTTCTTGACCCAACTACAGAAGTTATGAGATATCCTGATTTACCTCCATATGAACAGGGTAAATATTCGCTTGTATGTAGTGAAAATCCCAAATTAATAGAAATACCTATTGCTCCAGTTGAAAAAAATTTAAGGAAAAGAAAAATTTATGCAAGATTAGATAAAAATGGCAATTTAACCGGAGAAGTAACTATAATCCCTTTTGGTATTTTTGAAGCAAGTTTAAGAAATTCTTTTAGATATTTGAAACCAATAGAAAGGGAAAGACAATTGATAAAGGAATTAAATTCAATACTTCCAGGAACAAGAATAATTTCATTAGAAATATCTGGACTTGAAACATTAGAAACTCAATTAATAGAAAAATATAAATTTATGACAAATAATTATGGAATAAAGGTTGGAAATAAAATTATTTTCCAACCAACTCTTATAGATAAATTAAGTGATATCTCAATTGTTTCTCTTGAGGAAAGAAAATATCCTTTGAGATTAAATTCACATTATGTAAAAGAAGAAATAATAAATTATGAAATCCCAGAAAATTCAGAAATAGAAGTAATGCCTTCTTCTATTAAAATAGAAGAGAAATTTGGCAAATTTCAAACAAACTTTGAGAAGACTGAAACAGGTATAACCTATACAAGAATTTTTGAGATAAATAAGTTGGAAATTAATCCTGAAGAATATCAAAAATTTAGGGAATTTTATAAGAAAGTATCTTTCTATGACAAAATACCCATAATTTTGAATATAAAAGAAGAATAGTTTTTATTACTCTTTTTTTATAATTCTTGATGGCTTAAAAACTATTTTTGTTCTTTCTGGAAGTATAAATTCTTCTCCTGTTTTAGGATTTCTTACTTTCTTTGCCTTTGTTTTTTTAAAATAAAAAACTCCAAAATTCCTAAGTTCCACTCTTTCTTTATTTTCAAGACATTCTTTCATTATATTTAAAAATTCATCAATAACACTTTTAACCATTGTTTTATTCAAACCAGTTGTATCAGATATTTTCTCTATAATATCTTTCTTTATCATTTTCAAAATCCATTATCATTTGGTTTTGATAATGCCGGAGGAGGGATTTGAACCCTCACGGAGTTTAGGGCTCCACCGGATTTTGAGTCCGGCGCGTCTGCCAATTCCACCACTCCGGCTTTAATAATAATTATACCAAAATAACCCAAAAACTCAATTGTCTAAAATTATATGTTTTTCTCTTCATTTTATTATAATTTTTATTTTTTTAAATATTGATATTGGTTTTTTAAAACTTATTTTAAGAAGATTTTCATTTTTATCCATATCAAATTCTTCCATTTTGTTATCAATTTCAATTTCAATTTTTTTATTTTTTAATTTTAAATTTCTAATTCCCAAAATTATCTTTTTTATTTCAATAAATCCTTTTAAGAGTTCTATCTCAATTAATTCTTTTTTAAGATCTTTAAAATATTTAAAATTACCCCAACCACTTCCAGCAGAAAAGAACAAGTTTAGATTTTTATTGATAAAGACAGGTGAAAAATAAATTTCTTTTTTTACATTATCAATATAAAAACCAAGGAGAGACAAAATTAATCCAAAGGCAGAAAGAGCCCTACCATAATGGTAACCACATTCAATATGACAAAATGGATTTCTTTTTTCGCCATCATATCTATTGTTTATTGCATCTATAATTTTTTTTGCTTGTATATATTTTTTTCTTTTAATTAATAAAGATGCAACAATAAACTCCTCTCCTGTCCAAACTTCATCACAATATGGCATAGGAATATAAGGTCTTTCTTTGGGGAAGGAACAGACAATTAATCCTTCTTCATCTCCAATACCATATATTCTCATAAAATTTATATGTTCTGAAAAATTTATGAAATTATACTTAATAATTGATGCAAGAGTTTTTTCTATATATTTTTCTTCTACAATTGAACCAAGATTTAAAATGTCTGAAAAAAATTGTCCAAGTAATTGAGATGAAAGGCAACCATCTAAAAATTGATATGGAGGGAGTGATTTAATTTTACATTTTTGTGTAAAATATTCTCCATTCCACAATTCTCTTATTATTGCTTTTCTTCCTGTTTCATATATCTTTTCACAATCTTCCATAAACTCCTTATCGCCCATAAATTCTGAAATTTCTATCATCTCTTTTAAAGATGCCAAATAAATAAAAGAAGTAAAAGGATTTTCTCCAAAAAACTCTACATCATAAGTGTTATGTTGTTCATCCTCCATCAAACCATCCTTATTTTTATCCCAGTTTTTCCAAGCAAATTCAACTGTCTTTTTTAATCTCTCATATATTTTTTGTAAAAACTCATTATCTCCTGTAATTTTCCATTCTCTATATGCCTTCAAAACAGTTCCCATTTGTCCATCTGCTGCTGGTTTAAATTGCCATTGTTTTATTCCAAGTGGTATGTTTGTTCTAAAAGCCATATAACCATTTTCATCTGTATTATAAAGATAATCAACTTCTCTTTGTTTTTTCATAAATTCAGGGAATAAATATGGTGTAGTGAAATCATAATTAAAAACATGTGTGCAATTTAATGGACAACAACCAGAATTTACTGAACAACCTTCAAAACAATAAAAATTACCATCATCTGTAATAAAAAATGTATTACTTCTTAAAGTATTAAACTGGGCACTTATAGTTGTTAAAAAACTTTCAGGTAAACTTTGTGAAAAAAATGCTTCAGAAAATTTTTTACTTTCTTCTTCAAGATATTTTTTATTTTCAATGTAGTACATTACAACTTCCATTGAATCTAAAAATTTTTTGGAATACCAGTTTCTTAAAATTTTGTTTTTTACTTCTTCATTCAAACCCCAGTAATTTAATCTATTTGGAAAGTACCAAGTAAGATAGAAATTTATTTCTTTCTCCTCTTTCCCCTTTAATTTTTCATTTACTCCAAGGGTTGTCCAATATGTAAATCCATCTGAACTTTCTTTACTTTCTACAATTTCAAATTTGCCATTTTTAAATTCCCTCCAAAAATTTTCATAATCATTCCACCAACCGCTTTTTTCCCATTGAGGTTTATAAGAAACTTCTTTAGAGTCAGTAAATAAAGAAATGTTTCCATATCTTGGATTATCCTTATTGTATTTATTTGATGTTAAAAAGATACCTTTAATTTTTCCTATTTCTTTATATATATTTATATTCTTTCCAAAACAGGGCCTTGAAAGTGAATTTAAATCTTCGGTTCCATCTGTTCCAACAGGATTCATTAAAGAAAAAGTTAAAAAAATCTCAATTTCTTTGGATGTTAAATTTTTTATTTTATAGTTGAAAATAGCCAATGGTAAAGAAGAGTTTTCATAATCAAGAGGTATAAAAGGAGTAAATGCTGTAAGTTTAATTTTTAAAGGGAATTTTCTCTCATAAAAGTCAATTATGGCAAAAGGGAAAAAATTTGTAAATTCAACTTCTTTAAAATGTGGACATCCTTCCATATTTAAATTTGAAAAACCACTACTTCCTTCAAATGGAGGGCAAGGTCTTCCAGAAATAATTTTATATTTTATTTCTTCTTTATTTTTCAATCTTATAGAAACAAAATTACCATACATTCTCTTACCTTTCCCTGGTCTATTAAAAATTTCCCAGTCAGTTAACGAACCTTTACCTTCAATTGAGATATTCCCTGCTCCAATACCTCCAAGCAAAAACTTTATCTGATTTAATTTTTCTCCACTATATTTAATCCCTTCCATTTCTTATCTCCTTTTTAAGTATAAAATAAGAGAAATACTATAAATTATCAGTCCAACACATATTAATAAAAAAAGAGCAAAAGGAATTATCAATTTATAATAAAAATACTTTATTGAAAAATACAAAAAAATAAGTAATGGGAAAGAAGTTGAAAAAGATGATAAAAAAATATTAAATACCTTCCAATACTCTAAACTTAAGTGTTTTTTATTGAAAAAATAAAAAAGTAGAAAAAAGTTTATCATCCCAACAATTGAAGTAGAAAGAGCGATACCTCCATGAGCAAGAAATTTCATTAAAATTATATCAAGAATAAAATTTGTAGCGATACTGAAAATACCAATTTTCACTGGAGTTCTTGTATCATTAAAAGCATAAAAACATCTTGTCAAAACTGAAATTCCACCGTAAAAAATTAGACCAAGTGAATAAAAAAATAAAGGATAAGAAGTCAATTCAACTGATTTTAAATCAAACATTCCCCTTTTAAAAAGAAACGTTATTATTTCTTTTTTTAACAGAACTAAAAAAATAGTAGAAGGAATAATGGTTAAAAGGAGAATTTTAAAAGCATAATAAAGGTTTTCTCTAAATTTATCAAATTCTTTTTTAGAAAAATTCTCACTTAACCAAGGTAAGACCGCTGTTGAAATTGAAATTCCGAATATACCAAGTGGAAGTTGATAAAGACGTGTTGCATACCAAAGACCTGAGACCATTCCAGAAGAAAGAAAATTTGCAAGAGAATAGTCAACAAGGAGATTTATTGGACCAATTGCGACACCAATAATCATTGGTAAAAAAAGAGTTCCCATTTTTCTTATAGCAGGATGGGCCAGATTAAGAGAAAACCTTGGAAAATAATTTAGTCGTCTTATAGACGGAACAAGAATTAAAAATTGCCCAATACCTCCCAAAATAACTCCTATACAAAGAGCAAAAATTTTTTCATCAACATTGTTTCCAAAAAATCTTGCAAAAAAAAATAAAGATAAAATCCAGAAAAAATCAAGAATAATTGGTGAAATTGAAGGTAAAAAAAATGATTTATATGAATTTAAAATGCCGGTATATAAAGCAGAAAGAGAGATAAAAATCAAATAAGGGAAGGTAAACTTTACAAGAAGAAAAACATAATACCATTTGCTTTCTGGCATTAAAAACCTTACAGTTATCTCACTTATTAAGAAAAAAATAAGAAAAAGAGAGAAGGTAAAAATTAAAGAAAGAGTAAAGGTTATGTTTAAGATTTCTTTTGTTTCTTCTTTTTTCCCTTGGGACAGATATTCGGTAAAGACAGGAATGAAAGAAGAAGTTAAAGCACCTTCTGCAAGAAGCCCTCTAAAAAAATTTGGAATCATAAAAGCAATTAGAAAAGCATCATAAATCTTTGTAGTTCCAAAAAAATTGGCACTTACTATTTCTCTAAATAAACCAAAAATTCTTGAAATTATTGTCCCTATTGTTAAAAAAGAAATTGCTTTAAAAATTTTTTTACTCATTTTTTGGTTTTAGAAGAGGGAAAAATATAACCTCTCTTATTGATGAAGAGTTTGTGAAAAGCATAACAAGTCGGTCAATTCCAATACCAAGTCCTCCAGCAGGTGGCATACCATATTCAAGAGCCTCAATAAAATCATAATCAATTTTCTTTTCTTTATCTTTTTCATCTTTAAGTTTTTCTTCAAATCTCTTCAATTGCTCAATCGGGTCATTTAATTCAGAATAAGCATTAGCAACTTCAATTCCACCAATAAAAAGTTCAAATCTTTCAGTTATTTTAGGGTTATCTTTAAATGTTTTTGCAAGAGGAGATATTTCAACAGGATATCCAATAACAAAAGTAGGATTTATCAAAAATGGCTGAATTTTCTTTTTAAAAATTGCTTCAAGTTTTTCAAAAATTGTTTCATTTTCTTCGGTTTCTATTTGATATTCTCTAATTTTCTCATTTATAATTTTTTCATCCTTATAATTTTCAATACCTACAAATTCTTTAAATACATCCTCATATCTTATTCTTTTCCATGGTTTTGAAAGTTCTATTTTCTTTTCCTGATATTCAAATGTAAGTGAACCAAAAATTTTTTCAGATAAAAAACAAATTAAATTTTCTGTTATTTCAATCATTTCTTCATAATCACCATAGGCAGAATATAATTCAAGCATTGTAAATTCAGGATTATGGAGAGTTGAAATACCTTCATTTCTGAAAGATCTATTTATTTCATATATTTTTTCAAAATTCCCTACAAGAAGTTTCTTTAAATAAATTTCAGGAGCAATCCTTAAATAAAGTTCCATATCAAGAGTATTATGATAAGTAACAAATGGTTTTGCTTCTGCTCCCCCTGGTATTGGATGCATCATAGGAGTTTCAACTTCTAAAAATCCAATATTATTTAAAAATTCTCTGATTAACCTTAAAATTTCAATTCTTCTTTCAAAAATTTTTTTTACATCCTCATTCATAATTAAATCAAGGTATCTCTTTCTAAATCTAATTTCAACATCTTTTAACCCGTGCCATTTTTCAGGTAAAGGCCTTAAAGATTTAGAGAGAATAATAAAGTTTCTAACAAGAATTGTCTTTTCACCTGTCTTTGTTCTAAAAACATCTCCTTCAACTCCAATAATATCTCCTATATCAAACTTCTTAAAAATTTCATAATTCTCTTTCCCTATAACATCTTTCTTAAAATAAAGTTGAATTTTCCCTGAAGAATCAATAATATCAACAAAACCAGCATTACCATGCATTCTAATTGACATAATTCTTCCTGCCACTTTAAAACTTCCCTCTTCCTTTACTTCTGATATATATGTTTTTAAAAATTTTCTACCATAAACTTCTATTCCATAATTTTTAAGTTCATTAAGTTTTTTTATCCTAAATTCTATCATTTGATTTTCACTCATATTCCTCTCCTTCTTTTTCTAATTTTTCTACCTTAACCCATTTTATATTTTTCTCACCTGCATCTTGAACAACAAACTTATAATTTCCATATTCAAACTCTTCTCCTTTTTTAGGGAATCTACCAAAAAAAGATAAAACAAATCCTGCAATTGTTTCAATATCTATTTCTGTTGGAACTTTTATACCAAGTAATTCTTCAACTTTTTCTATTTCCATGGTTCCCTTTATGAGATATTTACCTTCTGCAATTTTTATATATTCTTTTCCGTCTTTTTTAAACTCATCAGAAATTTCTCCAACTATTTCTTCAATAAGGTCTTCCATAGTTATAAGACCTGCAGTCCCTCCATATTCATCTATAACTATTGCCATTTGTAATTTCAACATTTGTAATTCTCTTAAAAGTTCAATAACTTTTTTTGTCTCTGGAACGAAATAAATATTCCTTATTATATCTTTTGCTTTTAAATTTTCCCATCCTGATTGAGTTTGTTTCGCTATAATATCTTTAATGTAAACTATCCCTGTAATTTTATCAATATTTTCTTTATAAACAGGTATCCTTGAATAACCATAAGAACTTATTTTAGGAATTATTTCTGATAGTTTTGTATTTTCCTCTACCGCTACTATATTAACCCTTGGTGTCATTATCTCTTTAACCATTTTATCTCCAAATTCAAATATACTATGTATCATCTCTTTTTCTTCTTTCTCTATTAAACCTTCTTGTTCTCCTACTGTAATCATTGCTTTTACATCTTCTTCTGTCAAAACTGGAATTATTGTTTCAATTTTTTCTCTAAAAATGGCCATAAATAAATTTGATATAAAAAGAAGAATTTTAACAAAAGGATATAAGATTATTGAAAAAATTTTTAATGGGAAAGCGGTTAAAAGAGCAATTTTTTCTGAATGTTTTTTTGCTATACTTTTGGGAATTATTTCACCAAAAATAAGAATAATAAAAGTCATTATCCCTGCAATTATAGATGGAGTAATTTTATGAAAATATTTAAATGAAATTGTGGCAGCAAAAACAGAAGCAAGAATATTCACAAAATTGTTTCCTACAAGAGTTGTTATAAGTATTTTTTCTGGATTAATAAACCAAAAACTTAATTTTTCTCCTTTTTTTTTGTCTATCTCAAGAATTTTTTGATAGTGGTATCTACCAAGAGAAATAAAAGCAGTTTCTGATGCAGAAAAAAAACTTGAGAGTAAAATTAAAAATAAAAGAGTTAAATATGAACCTAATGGAATTTCTGTCATTTTATAATATTTTCACTCCAAATTCTCAGAAGTTCTTCAATATTTCTTTCAAACTTTTTACAAATATATACAAAAATCTTAACAAAATTTCTCAAAACTTCTTCTATTTCAATCTTTCTGTTAAGAAGTCCTTCCATACTTACATAACCTGCTTCTTCAATCTCCTTATTTTTTTTAACATTTATGCCTATACCTAATATATAAAAATCATCACTTTTTTCAATCAAAATACCACAAATTTTTTTCCTTTCTATTATTATATCATTTGGGAACTTTATTTTACAATTTTCAATTCCAAAACTTTTCATCAGTTCTATCAAAGATAATGAAACTACTTCATTAAGATAATCAGTTATATATTTCTTTTTCAAAACCATTGAAAAATATAAACCACCAAAAGGAGATAACCATTTTCTACCATATCTTCCCCTTCCTTCTGTTTGCCTTTTGGCAACAACAATTCCTTCTCTATTTTCTTTTACTAAATTTTTTGCAATATCCATAGTTGATGTGACTTCTTCATAAATATAAACAGGATATCCTTCAATTTTCATTTAAAATAATGTTTATCCCTTCAAGTGTCAAATTTTTTCTAATTTTTTTCTCAAAATTTAAAAGTTTACTTAACTTTTTACAATAACCACCTGTTAAAATAATTCTTTCAATTCCAAATTTTTCTCTAACAATATTTACAATCTTTTCAATTGCTCCAACAATCCCATATTCAAAACCAAGATTTATTGCAGAAGAAGTATCTTTACCTATAACTTTTGATTTTTTTCTTTTTATTTCTTTTATAAGTGCGGTATTTTTCAATGAATTAATCCATAAATCAGGACCAGGTAAGATAAAACCTCCAATAAAAAATTTATTTTCATCAACAATATCTATAGTTACTGCTGTTCCAATATCAATAACTATAACTGGATAACCAAATATTTCAACCGCACCTTTACAGTTTACTATTCTATCAATACCGACTTTTTTAGGATTTTTTATTTTCAATTTTATTCCACAAATTTTATATGTTAAAAATAATGGGTCAATTTTAAATGTTTCTTTTATTTTTTTTTCTATTAAAGGGTTTAACTGGGGAACAACAGAGCAAATCCCACATCTATCAATTTTAAAATTTTTCCACTCTAAAGGGAATAAAAAATTTTCAATATCAGAATTCATAAAGTAAAGAAACCTGTAAATTCTATTTTTTTTGAACAATCCAACTTTTATTCTTTTATTTCCAATGTCAATTGCAAGATTCATTTTTCTTAAATAAAATCTAAACTAAAACAAAAAATTTTTCAAATTTATATTTTACTTGACAAAATTAAAAAAGCATGTTTATATAAATTTAAATAAAAAAACTGGATGTTTGAAAATTTAAAAGTATAATTAAAACTTGACAAATTTGAAATTGATAGGTATAATAAATTAAAAAGGTTTATGTTTCTTCTGTCTGACTTAAAATATGCCGAGAAAGGAGGTGAAAAAAAATAAAAAGGCGATAAGTCAGAAGAAAAAGGAGAACATAAACCAAAAAAAGAAGAAATAACCCGCTGTGGATAATTTATAGATAAAAAAAAGGAGGAATTGAAAATGAGGAGTAAAATATTAAAAATCTTAATAGCGGTTATGATGGTAGGTATTATTACGCCTGCCTTTTCCGCTGTTGAGAATGTAAAAGTTGGTGGAGATATTGCTATTTGGGGTGTTTTAAGAGGAGAATTTTCTTCATCAACTGAAAGGACTCACTTTTTCCAGACAGCAGCAAGAGTTTATGTTTCTGCAGACCTTTCTGACAATGTTTCAGCAATGGTCAGGGTTTTAAACGAGAGAACATGGGCATTTCAAGAAGAAAATTTTAATATTGATCTTGACCTTGCTTATATTAAAGTTTCTGATTTACTTACACCAGGGTTATCACTTACTGTTGGTAGACAAGAAATTCAACTTGGAGAAGGTCTTGTAGTTGGAAGTAGATATGAAGCATATGATTATCCAGTAAATTTAGCAGCAACTGACCTTGGAGTTAGGAAAGCATTTGATGCTGTTAGATTGGATTATGCAGCAAGTGGTTTTCCTTTAAACATCACTGCTTTTATGAGTAAGATTGGAGAAGCATACGATCAGAAAAAGGATGCTGACCTTTATGGAGTTGATGTAGGGCTTAAACTTGCAGATATGGCAAACGTTGATGTTTATTATGTAAAGAAAATGGACCGCGCTGCTGATGATACACTTGATACGGTTGGAGTTAGAGTAGTTAGTGGACTTCCTGCAGTTGAAGGACTTTCTTTAAAGGCAGAATTTGCAAAACAATTTGGAGATAAACCAAATGTGGATTATAGTGGTTGGGCTTTACTTGCTGGATTTGAATATAAACTGCCTGTAAGTATGGAGCCAAAAATTAAATTAAACTATGCAAGATATTCAGCAGATGATAGTGCCACTAATGGTGAATATGAAGGATGGCAACTTGTATTCCCTGCCAATATTGGTTCAAGAATAGGTCCAATTCTTTATGCTAAAAAAATCCAAGAAGAAAATCTACAAACACTAAACCTTGGATTCAGTTTTAAACCAGTAGAAAAAGTTTCTGTCTCCATAGATGCTTACTGGGATAGATTTTTACAACCAGTTCTTGGAACAAAAAATATTGGATGGGAAGTTGACCTTGGAATTGACTGGGCTATTACAGAAGACCTTACCCTTGGAATTTCTGGTGGTAAGATATTTGGAGGAGATGTATTTG
>JAOAEP010000154.1 GCA_026416755.1 bacterium
CCCTGGTTTTAAGTACAAATGATAAGCATTTGTAATGATCATTTCGACACCTATTTCTTTTAAGTCTTCTGAAATTAAAGTTTTAACATTTGCAAGTGTTGCAACAGGCATAAAACAGGGTGTCTGAACTTTTCCATGAGAGGTTATTATCTCTCCTATTCTTGCAATTGTATCATAATTTTTTTTTAAAATTTTGAATTCCATTTTATAAAATTAACATACTATCTCCATAAGAATAAAATCTAAATTTTTTTTCAATAGCAATTTTATATGCTTTTTCAATTATTTCAATTCCTCCAAAAGAACATACTAATAATAAATGAGTTGAATTTGGAAGATGAAAATTAGTAATAAGTCCTTCAACAATTTTAAATTTATATCCTGACTTAATAAAAAGTTGAGTATATCCCTTGTATGGAATTAACTTATTTTCCTTAACTGCACTTTCCAAAGCCCTTACTGTTCCTGTACCAACTGCAATAATTTTTTTCCCTTGATTTTTACTTTCATTTATTTTTTCAGCGACTTCTTCAGTTATTTCAAAATATTCTTCTCCAACTTTTTGTTCACCCTCTTTTGCTATTTTTATTGAACTCCAACCCATATGTAAAGTAATAAATAAAATTTCAATACCTTTCTTTTTAAGTTTTTCAAGTATTTTTTCTGTGAAATGTAATCCAGCGGTTGGAGCAGCAATAGAACCATTTTTTTTAGCATAAACTGTTTGATAATAAATTTTATCTTCTTCTTCAGGTTTCCTTTTTATATAAGGAGGTAAGGGTATTTCTCCATAATTTTTAAGTTCTTCCCAATTTTTATTGAATTCACATATAAAACTTCCGTCTTCATTTCTTTGGACTATTTTACATATAAGGTCATCTTTAAAAACTTCTATCCCTTCTTTAATTTTCCCTTTTCCAATTACTTTCCACTTTTTTTCATCAATTTTTTCAAGTAAAAGAATTTCTACCTTCCCTCCAGTTTGTTTCTTTAAATTTATTCTTGCTGGAATTACTCTTGTATCATTAAGAACTAAAATATAATTTTCCGATAAATAATTTTCAATATTTTCAAAAATATCTTCTTTAATTTTGTTTTCCTTTCTATATACAATCATCAATCTTGCTTTCCCTCTTTCTTTTAAAGGATATTGTGCTATCAATTCTTTCGGTAAATCAAAATCAAAAACTTCTCTCATTTTTGTAAAAAAGGAAAATTTGGGGACAAAAATAAATTAAATCATGAATTGTTCTGTCATTTGGATAAAAAAAAGCCTTTTTTTCGAATTTCTTTACAAGAAAAAATCCATAATTTCTCATTTTTTCAATAATATTTTCTTCATTTTTTTTTCTTGACCCTTTTGTCAAAAAATATTGAAATTCTCCAATTACTAAATAGGAGTTTTCTGGTATATTTATTAATTCCTCCTCATTCTCAATAATAATTATATTATACTTAAAAAAATTAACTGGACAGACCTCAAAAATCCAAGGTGATTTTAAAAAAACAATCCTATTTCCTTCTTTAATTTCTTTATCAATATATTCAGCAGAAATAATTCTTGTATCCTTTGAACTCATTAAATTTAAGCAAGAAGTAGTCTTTAAAAAATTAAAACCAATAGTAAAAACTGAAATAATATAAATCAAAATTTTTGATTTTTTAATATTTCCCATTTCTTTGATAGAAAATGAAACGATTAAAACAACAAAAATCAAAAGAGGCAAATAATATCTTGCATACTTAAATCCAGATGTTATAGATAGTAATATAAGAATTAAACCCAACCCTACGTAAAATATAGATAATTGTTTTTTAAATTTAAATAAAGAGAAAAATAACATAATTAAAAAAAAGAAACTTGTCCAATATCCATTTATCAATATTATGTCATTTAATACCTCTTTAAAATTTGAAAAGATAGAAG
>JAOAEP010000003.1 GCA_026416755.1 bacterium
ATTTTAAACACATAATTAATTTTTTGTCAAGCAGGTGGAATCTTTAAAAATAATGCTTATGGAAAAACGTTAAATAGAAAGTAAAATGGAGTTTTTTTGCTATCTCATTGAATAGAAAAGAAAATCTCTGAATATTGAATATAAAGAAATACCAATATAATCTTGAAGGTTATAAATTAAATTTGACTAAACTAAAAAAAATCAAGTATAATAAATGTTTAAAAAAGGAGGTAAAGATGGTAAAAATAGGGATAAATGGTTTTGGAAGAATTGGTAGATTAGTTTTAAGGAGTGCCATTGAATTGAACTATGATGGATTTGAGTTTATTGCAGTGAATGATATAACCGATGCGAAAACTCTTGCACATCTTTTTAAATATGATTCTAATTATGGAATTTTTAATGGTAAAGTTGAAGCAAAGGAAAAAAGTATAGTTGTAAATGGAAAAGAAATAAAAGTTTTAAGTGAAAAAGACCCAAAAAATTTACCTTGGAAAGATTTAGGAGTTGAGATAGTTATTGAATCAACTGGTCTTTTTACAGAAGCAGAAAAGGCACGTGCACATATTGAAGGTGGAGCAAAAAAGGTTATAATCACAGCACCTGCAAAAGGAGAAGATGTTACAATAGTTATGGGAGTAAATGAAGATATGTATGACCCACAAAAACACGTAATTATTTCAAATGCTTCATGTACAACAAATTGTCTTGCTCCTATGGCAAAGGTCTTAAATGATAATTTTGGAATAATTAAGGGACTTATGACAACTATTCATGCTTATACAAATGACCAAAGAATTCTTGACCTTCCACATAAGGATTTAAGAAGAGCAAGAGCAGCAGCACTTTCAATTATTCCAACAACAACAGGTGCAGCAAAAGCAATTGGAGCAGTAATTCCTGCTTTAAAAGGTAAAATGCATGGTATTGCATTAAGGGTTCCTGTTCCAACTGTTTCAATTGTGGATTTGACTGTTTTACTTGAGAAAAATGTTACTGTTGAAGAAATTAATTCTGCATTTAAAAAAGCAAGTGAGACAAATTTAAAAGGAATTTTACAATATTGTGAAGAAGAACTTGTTTCAAAGGACTTTGCTAAAAATCCACATTCTTGTATATTTGATGCTCCTTCTACATATATTGTTGATAATAATTTTGTTAAAGTATTTGGTTGGTATGATAATGAATGGGCATATAGTTGTAGAGTAGTTGACCTTGTAAACTATATAATAAAAAAAGGGATTTAAAATAAAGATTTGACAAAAAACATATTAATAACAGGGCTCCCTGGTTGTGGAAAGACCACATTAATAAAAGAGATTATAAAAGTTATTAATTTTGAAAAAGTTGGTTTTTTTACAGAAGAAATTAGGGGAAAAGGTGAAAGAGTTGGTTTTAAAATAATTACTTTAAGCGGAAAAGAAGGAATCCTTGCTCATAAAGATTTAATAACTCCTTACAAAGTTTCAAAATATTTTGTCTCTATTGAAAATTTAGAAAATATTGGTGTTATTGAAATTGAAAAGGGGATTTTACTAAAAAATTGTCTAATTGTTATTGATGAGATTGGAAAGATGGAATTATTTTCAGTGAAATTTAAAAAAGTTGTAATTGATGCATTTGAAAGTAAAAATAAACTCCTTGCAACAATACTATATAAACCAAATCCTTTTTGTGATGCTTTAAAACAGAGGAAGGATACTAAAATTTATACCCTTGAAAGAACAAATTTTAATAGAATTAAGGAAGAGATTTTATATACTTTGACCCTATAAACTCATATTTCAAATTCACTGAGATAATCAGGTATAAATATATTAGGAATCTTATAAGCACTTTTTATTTCATTGGCAAATTTTTCTATTATCCCTTCCTCTCCATGAACTAAAAATAATTTTTGAGGAGGTTTTTTAAGATTACCAATAAATTCAAATAGTTCATTTTTATCAGCATGAGAAGAAAACCCATCAATTATTTCTATCCGTGCTTTCACTTTATAATATTTTCCAAGTATTCTTACCTCTTGTTTTTCTAAAATTTCTCTACCAAGAGTCCCTTTTGCTTGATATCCAACGAAAAGAATTAAAGATTCTTCTCTTTCTATATTGGAAATAAGATGATGTTTAATTCTTCCTCCTGTACACATACCACTTCCTGCCATAATTATAACAGAACCTTTTATATGGTTTATCATTTTAGATTCTTCAACAGACCTTGCAAAATGTAATAGAGGAAAATCAAAAGGAGATATTTTATTTTCAATCATTTTTTCTGCTTCACCATCAAGATATGTCATATATTTTCTAAATACTTCTGTTACTTCAATTGCCATTGGACTATCAAGAAATGTTAAAAGGTGTGGAATTCTATCTTCTGAAAGAAGTTTCTTTAGGTAGTACAAAATTTCCTGTGCTCTTTCAATAGCAAAAGTTGGAATTACTATGTTTCCTCCATTTTTTACTGTTTGGTTTATTAAATCTTCAAATTTTCTTTCAGCAATTTCTCTTTCTTCATGTTGTCTGTCCCCATAAGTAGATTCAAGTATCAAAATATCCGCATTTCTAATTATATCTGGTGGTGGTAAAATTGGATTTCTTTTTCTGCCAAGGTCTCCTGAAAAAACAATTTCTTTATTTTCAGTTATTATTTTGATCACTGAAGAACCAAGGATATGGCCAGAGTTATAAAAAATAATCTTGATTTTATCACTAATTTCTATCTCTTCATTATATCTTACAGGTTCAAAAAATTCAAAGACATCATTTGCATCTTCTGGTGTATAAAGAGGTATTTCTGGATATGGCCCTTTTTTTCCTTCTTTTTGATGTCTTTTCTTTTTCTTTTCAGCATCTTCAACCTGTAATTTAGCAGAATCAATAAGTGCTATTTTGGTTATTTCAGCAGTTGGTTGCGTACATAAAATTTTCCCTTTAAAACCATCTTTAACAATCTTGGGTAGATATCCAGAATGGTCAAGATGAGCATGGGTTAATATAATATAGTCAATTTCAGAAGGCGAAATTGGAAATTTTTCCCAATTTCTGTTTTTTAATTCTCTTTCCTGAAAAAGTCCACAATCTATAAGTATATTCTTTCCGTCTGCTCTGAGTAAAAATTTAGAGCCAGTTACATTCTTTGTTGCCCCTAAAAATTTAATTTTCATATATCCTCCTCATTTCTATTAAAAATTAAAATAATGGAAATTGCCACAAAAGCATGAAATATAGATGTAATTAAAAATGGAGTTCTAATATCTATAATTTTCCCAGTGTATCCACCAATAAGAGGGCCAAATGCAAGTCCAAGCATACTTATAGAATTAAATAAACCATATGCTTTCCCCATTGCTTTTTCATCAATTACTTTTTTTATAAGAGAATTCACTGCAGGAACAATCCCAGCAATACTTCCAACAAAAAGAATCCTTAAAATAAAAATTGAAGGTATTGAATTAACAAAAAAGTGTCCCAAAGTTGTAATAGAAGCAAAAATTGAGCAATTTATAATTAACCTTAAATATCCTATCTTATCTCCAATAAGACCCAAAATCGCAGCAGTTGTACCTTCAATTATTGCTGCTACTCCTATAATCGTTCCTGTTATTGTATTTAATTTTTCAATTGAAGGAATAATTTCTTTAATTACAAGTGGAAAGGAAGGATTTAAAATTGTATTACTTAACCTTACTCCAAACATAATTAAAGTCGCTATCCAAAACCCTTTTATTTTAAAAATATCTTTAAAGGATATTTTTATTTCTTCCTTGCTTTTTAAATCATTATTTTTATTTTCCTTTGCAAAAAATAATACTAAAAGTCCACCAAGAAAAATTATAAATCCGCCTATTCTAAAAGTTATTCTATATCCAAATTTATCAGCAAAAAATCCACCAAAAAGAGGGCCAATAGAATTCCCAATAGAAACAGCTGTTTGCATCATACCAAGTGTAAAACCACTTTTTTCCATTGGTACAACAGAAGCAACAAGTGTAATTGAAGCAATAATTGTTCCTGTTAAAGCGCCTTGAAGTAATCTGCAAATAAGAAGTTGTTTTACATTTTTAACAATTGACATTAAAAATAAAATTAAAGTTCCTGCAAACATACTTCTTACAACCATAACTTTCCTTCCATATTTATCTGCTATGTGTCCCCATAAAGGTGAAAAAATTACAAATGTAAAACCACTTGCTGAAAGAATTATACCTGCCCAATATGTTTGCAATGATATATCTTTTATTCCAAGTTCTGAAATGAAATAAGGCAAAAATGGTAAGGCAAATGAAAAACCACTTATTGAAAGTATCTGAGCAATAAAGGCAGAAATAAAAGTTTTTTTCCACATTTTATTCTCAAATTTTATACCTTTTGTTTTTGATAATCAAATTAATAAGGAAAGAATATATGGTAATTTAATATAATTTATGAAAAATCGGACTTTATCACATCTATACATTTTTCACAAAGGTCAGGAAAACTTTCATTTTTCCCAACCTGTGGGAAATATATCCAACATCTTTGACATTTTTTATTTTTTGTTTTCTCAACCTTAATTTCAAATTTATCACTTTCTTTTATTTCAACTTCTGAAACAATAAATAAGGTATTCAATTTGTAAAACGATTTTAAAAACTCATATGTATCTTTATCAGATAGAATTGTTAATTTTGCCTCAAGAGAACTCCCAATAATTTTTTCTTCTCTTTTTTCTTCAAGTTTTTTAAGCACAATCTTTCTAATTTCAAAAAATTTATCCCATCTCTCAAGTAAATCTTTATCCTCTTGTTCAATTTTAGGCCAATCTTCAAGAAAGATGCTTTCTTTTTTTTCAAAAGGGATAAATTGATAACTTTCTTCTGCGGTAAAAGAAAGAATAGGTGCAATTAAAATAAGTAAATTAATAAGAACTTTATTTAGAACTGTTTGTGCTGCTTTTCTTTCAAGAGAATTTTTTGAGTATGTATAAAGCCGGTCTTTTAAATAATCAAGGTAAAAAGATGAAAGATTAATATTACAGAAATTATAAATTTCTTCAAAAACCTTATTAAATGCAAATTTTTCATAGTTTTCAGTTACTTTTCTTACAGTAAGTTTTAACTTTTCAATTGCCCATCTATCTACCTCAAACAATTTATCATATGGAATTTCAAACTCTCTCTTATAATCATATAAATTACCAAGTAAAAACCTTATAGTATTTCTAATGACCCTGTACCCATTTACAACATTTTTAATTATTTCTTCTGATATTCTTATATCTTCTTGATAATTTTCAAATATGCTCCATAATCTAAGAATTTCTGCACCATAATTTTTAATAATCTCATCAGGTGTAATAACATTTCCCAATGATTTTGACATTTTTCTTCCTGTACCATCAACAACAAATCCATGGGTTAAAACTGTTTTATAAGGTGGTTTTTTAAAAATGGCACATGATGTTATTAATGAGGTTTGAAACCATCCCCTATGCTGATCCGAACCTTCAAGATATAAATCACTTGGCCATGAAAGGTCATTTTCTTCCTTTAAAACAGATATATGACTTACTCCTGACTCAAACCAAACATCAAGTATATCCATTTCTTTTCTAAATTTATTTGAACCACAATCGGGACATTTAAAATCAACAGGTAAAATCTCATTTGCTTCTTTTTCAATCCAGACATCAGAACCATATTTTCTTACAAGTTCACATAATCTATCCAAAATTTCTTGTGTAAGGATATCTTTACCACAATTTTCACAATAAAAGATAGGAATAAATACTCCCCAAAGCCGTTGTCTGGACAAACACCAGTCAGGTCTTAAAGAAATCATAGAAGATATTCTATTTATTCCTTCAGATGGAACCCAATTTACCTTTTTAATTTCATCTAACATAGTTTCTCTTAAGTTATTATAGTCAACTTTTAAAAACCATTGTTTTGTGCTTCTGTAAATTACTGGATTTTTGCATCTCCAACAAAACGGATATGAGTGAAGAATTTCTCCTGAATAAAAAAGGAAATTATTTTCTTTAAGTTTGTTTATTATTAACTTATCTGCTTTAAAAACATTGATCCCTTTAAAATCACTAATTTCATCAGTAAATTCACCCTTTTCATTTACAGGCGAAATAATAGGAAGATTATTTTTCAAACCAACATAATAGTCCTCTTCTCCATGTCCAGGAGCGGTATGAACACAACCAGTTCCTTCATCACCTGAAACAATATCAGCACATATAACCTTTGATTCTCTTTCAATTAAAGGATTTTTACACAATATGCCATAAAGTTCTTTTCCTTTATACTTTTTATATATCTTCAAATCCTTACCTGAAATTTTCTTTATTTCTTCAAATCTTTTTTCAGCAATAATCAATTTTTCATTTCCATCAATAATAACTAAATAATCAAAATCAGGATGTACCATAATTCCTGTATTTCCTGGTAATGTCCATGGGGTGGTTGTCCATATTAAAAAATAAGAATCCTCTCCTATATTTTTCCCTTTATCATCAATAATTCTAAATTTAACAAATATTGAAGGTGATTTTTTCTCATAATATTCAATTTCTGCTTCAGCCAATGCTGTCTCACAAGTTATACACCAGTAAATTGGTTTATAAGTTTTATAGATATATCCTGAAATGTAAAGTATTCCAAATGCTCTTATAATATCTTCTTCATAAGAAGGAGAAAGTGTAAGATAAGGATTCTCCCAATCTCCAAAAACACCAAGTCGTTTAAATTCCTCTTTTTGTATATTAGCAAATTTTTTGGCAAAATCACTTGCTTTCTTTCTAAATTGTAAAATGTCAACTTCATTCTTTTTCTTACCCATTTCTTTGAATACTTGATGTTCAATAGGCATCCCATGACAATCCCAACCAGGTTTATAAGGAGAATAAAATCCACATAACGATTTATATTTTACTACTATATCTTTTAAAATTTTATTCAAAGCAGTTCCAAGATGTATATGACCATTTGCATAAGGAGGACCATCATGGAGTATATATTTTTCTTTCCCTTTATTTTTATCAATTATTTTTTTGTAAATATTTATGTCCTCCCAAAATTTAAGAATCTCAGGTTCCCTTTGATTTAAATTCGCTTTCATTGGAAAATCTGTTTTAGGCAAATAAAATGTTTTTGAATAGTCCATAATTTATTCTCCTTTAATTTTTTTTACAAGTTTAGCAATTCTTTTACCAAGTTCCTTACAATCTTTTTTTACTTTATCATTTGGTTTTCCAACAGAAACTGGTCCATAATGGTCCGATTTTGTTGTTCCTTGAACAATCATTCCATGAATAAGCATCATCTGAATAATTCCCATAATTGTTGTTTCATTACCTCCACCTATATGAGCAGAAGAAGTAAAAGCACCACCAACTTTCCCTTCAAAAGAGCCATAATATTTTACTGAATCATCAAACAATTTTTTTATTTCAGCGGATGGTAAACCAAAATATGTGGGAGAACCAACAATTATTCCATCAGCAGAAAGCATATCTTCTACTGTTGTATTTTCAATTGATTTTAATTCAAATTCTACTCCTTCTTCTTTTACTCCTTCTGCAACACTTTTAGCCATTTGTTCTGTATTTCCAGTTTTTGAGTGGTAAACAATCAAAATCTTTCCCATATTAACCTCCTTCTTATAACTGATTAATTTATAATTTTCAGTAATTGTTGTCAAATTCTGTTTTCTTAAAAAACTTTTCTTTTTTTATTTTTGTTGACAAAACAAAATATAAAAGGTAATATTTTTTTGCAATGAGAGTAAAAAGGGGTAGAAGAATTTTGTGGATTGATACAGAAATACAATTAAGATTTGTAATTTTTACAATAATAACTCTTGCTCTTTCATGTTTTATAATAAGTAGTATAACCTTTAATAATGT
>JAOAEP010000071.1 GCA_026416755.1 bacterium
CAACTTTACCATTTTTCAGTGTTGGAGGTTCTTCTTTAATTGTCAATATGCTTTCACTTGGAATTTTGTTAAAAATTGCTCAAGATATTTCTAACCAGGGAAGTTTAAAAGATATAGAAGATACAATTATAAAAATATAATGGAATTAAAAGGTATTGTTTTTGATGGAGATGGAGTTTTATTTGATACAGAAAAACTACATGTTTTAGCATGGAAAGAAGTTTTTAAACATTACACTATTAATTTAAGTAAAGATGATTTTGATAAAGGAATTGGAGTTGACGACAGGATATTTTTAAAAAAATTAAAAGATATAGGTAAAATTAGAAAAGATATAGATATTGAAGAAACTATTGAAAAGAAATATGAAGAATTGCTTAAAATTATAAACAAAAAAAATATAGGTGTTTCAAACAAAATTAAAAAAGTTATAAAATACTTAAAAGATAAGTATAAAATAGGAATTGCTTCAAACTCTGAAAAAAAATTTGTTTTAAAAGTTCTTGAACTTTCTGGTTTAAATAAATTTATTGATGTAGTTGTAACAAAAAGTGATGTTCAAAATCCAAAACCATTTCCTGATATTTATAACAAAGTTTCAAAAAAACTTAAAATACCTATTTCAAATTTAATTGCTTTTGAGGACTCTGAAACAGGAATTTTATCAGCCAAAACAAGTGGTATATTCTGTGTGGGAGTTTTAACTACTCAGCCACTTGAAAAAATTAAAATGGCTGATATAATCATTGATGAAATTAATCTAAAAAATGTAAAAAAAATAATTAAAATTTTTGAGGGAAAAAATGAAAATAAAAAATATTGAATCTGAAAGGATAAGAAATTTACCTGTTTATATGTTTCAAATGATAAATGCTCGGAAGTTACAATTACGTAAAGAGGGAAGGGATATTATAGATTTTGGAATGGGAAATCCAGACAAACCTCCACCTTTACCTATTATTGAAAAATTAAAAGAGGTGTTAAATGACCCTAAAATACATAGATATAGTGCATCAAAAGGAATTCCACATTTAAGAAAAGAAATAGTCAATTGGTATGATAAAAGATTTGGAGTGAAACTTGATCCAGAAGAAGAAGTGATTGTATGTATTGGTTCTAAAGAAGGAATAAGTCATCTTGCACTTGCCATTTTTGATAAAGGAGATGTTGTTTTAGTTCCAAATCCTACATATCCAAGTCATTTATATAGTGCCATATTTGCGGGTGCAACAATTTATGATATCCCACTGACAAAAGAAAACAACTTTATACCTGACTTATCCCAACCAATTTATGATAGGCATCCTAAACCAAAAGCAATGATATTAAGTTATCCTAACAATCCAACAACACAGGTTGTTGATATTGATTTTTTTAAAGAAGTTGTAAAATTTGCGAAAAAAAATGATATTATTGTAATCCATGATATTGCTTATTCTGAAATATATTTTGAAGGAAATAAACCTCCAAGTTTTCTTCAAGTTAATGGAGCAAAAAATTTAGGGATTGAATTTTATTCTTTATCAAAAACATATAATATGCCTGGATGGAGGGTTGGTTTTGCAGTTGGTAATAAGTATGTAATTAGAGCACTTGCTAAATTAAAAAGTTATTATGATTATGGTATTTTTACTCCAATTCAGGTTGCTGCTATATGTGCTTTAAGACTTGATGAAAAGTATATTGAAGAAGTAAGAGAAACATACAGAAAAAGAAGAGATGTAATGGTTGAGGGACTAAATAGAATTGGATGGAAAGTTGAAAAACCAAAAGCAACAATGTATATATGGGCAGAAATCCCTGAAAAATATAAAAAGATGGGTTCAATGAAATTTTCAATGTTTTTACTTGAAAAAGCAGACGTAGCAGTTTCTCCTGGAATTGGTTTTGGTAAATATGGTGAAGGATATGTAAGAATAGCACTTGTTGAAAATGAACATAGAATAAAACAAGCGGTCAGGTCATTAAGAAAACTTTTTAATAGTAATTAACAAAATTTTTTATAAAGATAAAAATCCATTAAGAAATCTAGAAATATAAGACTCATCATTAGAAAAATCAGAAACAATTTTTGCAATTTTTTTAACTTTACTATTTGAATTTTTAGGTACAACTGAAATTCCACTAAATAAAAGCATCTCTATATCATTTTCACCATCACCAAAAGCAATTATTTCTTCTCTTTTTATACCATAATATTCTGCAATGACTTTTAATCCGGTTCCCTTACTAACTTTTTTATTCATAAATTCAAGATATTCAGGATTTGTTTTCACAATATTTAAATTTTTACCAAATTTTTTCTTAAAATATTTAAACTGATAATCTCTTGTTCTCTCAATATTTATATTTTGACTGTCTGTAATTAAAATAAGTTTCGTCGGCTTTTTATTTTTCATTACTCTAAGATCATCAATAAAATTATATATAGAACCAGTTTGTTTGGAATAAATCTCCGCATATTTCTTTAAAGTAGGAATATTTTGAGAATAAAGTTTGTCATTATAATAAAAGTTTAAAAAAAAATTATTTTTCAGGCAATATTCTATTATAAATTTTGAATATTTTAATGGAACGGGCTTATGATAAATTATTTTTCTATTTTCCCTTTTTGTTAACCTTACCATTGCTCCATTATAACCAATTAAAGGAGTATCTATTCCAAGAATATCTGAATAATATGAAATTCGGTCTGTCATTCTTCCTGAAGCGAGAACAATAATTCCACCTTTTATAGAAAATTTTCTCAATGCAATTTTATCTTCTTCATTTATTTCGCCTTTATTATTAAGTAAAGTCCCGTCAAGGTCTATAGCAAGAAGTTTTATCATTTTTAAAATATTAATTTTCCTTTCTTTTTCTATCTTGTTTTTCCTCGGCTCTTTTCAAATAATCTTTATAGGTAACAAGATTAAATTCTTTTATAATTTTTTTAATTGAAATTTTTTCATCAATAACTTCAATAGTAAAAAGTGCTTCGTCACCAAATGTTTCTACTCTAATTCTATCTTTATATTTTCTAATTATATCTTTAACTTTATCTCCTTGAAAATCCCAATGAAAAACAGTCCTTCCTAAATTAATATCTTTCCATACCCAGTAAGAAAATCTATCTGTTTTTATTAACCATCTCCCAGTATTATCAATTATCCCTGATTTTAATGTCCATATAGCAGCAACTATAAAAGTCTGATTTAGAATAGCAATTGAATTTAATATTTTACCCGCAGGATATGAAGAAGAAAAAACTAACAATTTTGCACCATTTTCAATTTGATACTTTAAATCACTATGCCAGTTTGCATCAAAACATATAAATGCTCCTATTTTACCAAATTCTGTTTCTACTGGTTCTTGTTCTTTCTTACCTGGATATATTCCTTTATCTATCTCCCATTCTGTTGGATGAATCTTATCATATCTACCAACAATATTGCCCATTCTATTAACAAAAAAACAAGTATTGTAAATTTTATTATCAACTATATCATAACTTGAACCACATACCCAACAGTTTGTGCTTTTAGAAATATCTATGAGAAAATTTTTTACTGTCTGATATTTATTAATAATTTCTTTTTTATTAAACTTAACACCTACATAAGCAAAAGTTTCTGGTAAAACAACAATATCCGGATTAATATTTTTTATTTCTTTAAAGATGTTTTCAATATAATTTAAATTATCTTCTACCTTTTTTATTTTTCTATATTCATATGCCATTGAGACAGCAACAACTCTCATTTTATTTCTCCTTTTTTGACCTTTTTAACAAATCTTCACCAATATATAAACCTTGTAAATAAATTTTTTTCAATTGGAGTTAACTTTTGAACATCAGGAATAACGTATCTGTCTTCAAAAATATCAATTAAAATTTTACCCCTTTTCCCTATCTCAATTGCTCTACTTCTCTCCCATTTTAAATAAAATTGCCTCTCTCCTTTATCTGTTTCGACAACAAATAATAGAAATCCAAATTTCCATCTTATGTCAATAATTCTTCTTATTTCATAGGAAAAATAATGTTTATTAAGTGTTTCTAATATAAGTTTTTTTTCTTCTTCGGAGAAAATTGAAATATCTTTAATAATACCTATTTCTTCTACTTCACCTGTTTCTTTCTGATAGAATATTGAAATAAAGTTATAAGGATTACTTATAGGAAAACAAGAAACGACAAAAACCCCTTTATATAGAATTTCCTCTTCTACTAAATAAACATTTATTGTGTTAAATTCTCCTTTGAAAATCTTAATATTTTCAGGTGTTAAATATTCTTTTTTAGGATTCATTTTATTAAAGCTCCATCAATACTTGCAAGTTGTGTTTGCATAACAATAAGGTTATAATAAATTCCTCTTTTTTCCATAAGTTCCATATGATTTCCAATTTCCACCACTCTTCCATTATCAATAACAATTATTTTATCTGCTTCTCTTAATGTTGAAAGACGATGGGCAATAATTATTGTTGTTCTTCCTTTCCATAAAGCAGATAAAGCATCTTGAATTTTTTTCTCAGATTCAGTATCAACTGAAGAAGTGGCTTCATCAAGTATTAAAATCGGAGGATCACAAAGAATTGCTCTTGCAATCGTTATTCTCTGTTTTTCTCCACCAGAAAGACCAGCACCTCTTTCTCCAAGTAATGTATCATAACCATTTGGGAATTTCATAATAAACTCATGTGCATTGGCAATCTTTGCTGCATTAATAATTTCTTCAAAAGTAGCATCTGGTTTCCCATATGATATATTTTCTGCAATAGTTCCTCTAAATAAAAATGGTTCCTGTAAAACAAGCCCTATATGTTTTCTTAATTCATATGATGTAATTTCTTTTATATTTTTACCATCTATCAATATTTCACCTTCTTGAATATCATAAAATTTACATAAAAGATTTATTATTGTTGTCTTCCCACTTCCACTTTTTCCTACTATTCCAACTGTTTCACCTGGTTCTATTTTAAAACTTATATTTTTTAAAATTGGTTGATATGGGTCATAGCCAAAACTTACGTTTTTAAATTCTATCTCTCCTTTTAATCTTGCAATTTTTACTACTTTTTTAGGTTCTTTAACTTGTGGTTCAGTATCAAGTACCTCAAAAATTCTATGGCTTGCAGTGGTAAAATTACTAAACCATGTTGAAAGAAGTGTAAGATGTGTTAAAGGTGTATAAAACATACCTATGTAACTTAGAAAAGCCATAAGTTCTCCAAGTGTTAGTTTCCCCTCAAGAACGTTTTTCCCTCCCGCATACCAAACGATTAAACCACCCAAACCAAAAAGAAAAGTCATTAATGGATTAAAAACAGAAATATTAATATTAACTGTTCTAACAGTATCTTTCAAATTGTCTGCATAAAAAGTAAATCTTTTGAATTCTCTTTCTTCTTGTGAAAATGCTTTTACAGTTTTTATACCTGAAAGGACATTATTCAAAAAAGTAGAAAGTTTGGCTTGACTATCCCAGACCTTAAAATATTTGGGATATACCCCTCTCCAAAAAATTAAAGTTCCAAAAATAACAAAAGGTATCGGAATCATTACATAAAGAGCAAGAAGCCAGTTAATTGAAAAAAGCATAATTCCAATACCAATTAACATAAAAATATTTAAAAGAAAACCCTGACCTGCCTGTGTTACAAATCCATGGAATGCTTCTACGTCTGAAGAAAATCTTGTCATAATTGTTCCAATAGAATTTATATCATAATAATTTAAAGAAAGTTCTTCAAGTTTTTCAAATAATTTTTTCCTCAAACTATTGGTGATAAGAGTTCCTACAGAAGTAGATATTGTTCCAACAAGCATATTTATTTGGGCTCTTATAAACTCAGAAGCAATAAGAATTATTACAAGATAAGGAAGCCAGTCAACATGTTTTTTAGTAGTAAGAACTTCATCAACAAGTATTTTTGTAATTCTAGGAGGGACTAAACTTAAAACAACTCCTATAATCATTAAGAAAAAAATAATAAAAATCCATCCAATATGTTCAGAAAGAAGAGAAAAAACTCTTAAAAGTATTGCTCCCTGTTGTAAACAATTTTGACATTTTTCCCCTTCTGTTTGTAAAGGGAAACCGCACTTGGGACATAAAAGTGGATGTGGCTGATTTAATATTTCATTAGAAAAAGGTAATCCTGCTTTTAGATTTTGAATTTGTGTTATAAGACGAGTAAATTTATATCTATTTGCATTAGAAAATCTAAGGATGTCTATATACTGGCCATCTATTTTTATTTGAAAAAAGGCACTACCAACTGTCTGTCTTATATTAAAACCTTCAATTCTTTTCAAATCAAAGGAAATCTTTTCTTGTAATCCTTGCTCAGGAATTACATAAAATTTGTCTGGAGTCACAATAATTTTAATTTTAGCAGTATTCCCAAATATATCTAAATCTGTTTCTGTTTCCAATTTTATATCTTTTATCTCTTCCATCTTAAACAATTAATTCCTCTTAAAATTTATTCCATTTATTATACCAGATATTCTTGAAAAAAATAAAATAGTGTGATAAATTTAATTGAACTTTTAAAATTTAAATTATAGATTTGGGAGAAAAATGAAATGTAAAATATGTTATTTGTTATCAAAGATAATGAGATTTCTTGATTTGATGAAGTTTGTAACTTTTTATCTATTTTGTGCAATTAACTTCTTATATGGAAATACCTTATTTGAATACCCTGAATTAAAACTTTTTGGTCAGGAGTTTTTTGAAAATTATACTCCTTCTCCTAAAATATATGAATTTTCATTAAAAGATGATTATATTATGGGTCCTGGTGATACACTTATAATAAATGTGTGGGGATTTTTTGAACAGGAATATTATAAAGATATAGAACCTGATGGAAGTATTTTTATTTCAGGAATTGGTAAAATTTATCTTGCAGGTAAAACATTTTTGGAGGCAAAAAAAATAATTGAAGATAAATTTTATAAAAAATATAAAAATATTCAAGTTTCTGTTTCAAGTGGGAAAATTAGAACAATTAACGTATATATTCTTGGAGAAGTAAAAAAACCTGGAGTCTATGAAATTTATCCATTTTTAAACATAATTGATATTCTTGCTCTTGCTGGTGGACCAAATAAAAATGGTAGTTTAAGAAAAATAGAAATAAATAAAAATAAAGGAGAAAAAGAAATAATTGATATTTACCCTTTATTGCTTAAAGGAGAAAAAATAAAAGTTTTTCAATTTCAGCAAGGTGATATAATTTTTGTCCATCAATCAGAAAATCTTGTGGGTATAACAGGTGCTGTTAAAAGACCAGGAATATATGAACTGAAAAATATGGATATGAAAGAACTTTTAGAATTTGCAGGGAATTTCCTGCCAATAGCAGATATTTCTCACATCCAAATAGAGAGAATTGATAGAGAAAAAGGGAAAATTTTGATTGATTTAAAAGATGACGAAATATACAATTTTAAACTTAAAGTTTATGATATAGTAAAAGTACCTTCATTAAGTCCACAAACATTTTATCAAGTATCAGTTCAGGGAGCAGTAAAACAGGCAAGAGTTTATGGATGGAAAGAAGGAATCAAAATAAGCGATGTTTTAAAAGAAGAAGATTTATTACCATTTGCGGAAATGGAAAAGGCAGAAATTATAAGAATTGAAAATGGTTTTAGAAAAATTATTACTTTTTCTCCAAAAAATGTTTTTTTGGGAGATAGAAAAGAAAATCTAAATCTATTGCCACAGGATAAGATAGTAATTTACTCAAAAGAAAGACCCGAAAAGAAAGTTTTCATTACAGGAGAAGTGAAATATCCAGGAGAATACATAATTGAAAGTGGGGAAAAGTTAAGCAATATTATAAAAAGGGCAGGTAATTTCACCTCTTTTGCTTATCCAAAAGGAATAGTATTTTTAAGAGAAACAGTAAGAAAGCAAAAACAAAAAGAAATAGAAAAATTTGTAAAAGAAAAAAAGGAAATTCTTGAATCTGCCTTGAAAACAACTACAAATCCAGAGGAAAAACAAGTTATAGAAAAGACATTAATTACCTTAGAAAAACTTGCTGAAATTGAACCAACAGGAAGGATTATAGTAAAAATGGAAAACTTAGAAACAATTGAAAATAGTATATATGATTTCCCTTTAGAAGATGGTGACATTATATATATTCCCAAAAAACCAATATATGTTTCAATAATTGGGGAAGTTAACAATTCCACAAATGTAATATATGAACCTCAATTTACAATTAATGATTATATTCAAAAAACAGGAGGATTTACTAAAGATGCTGATAGGAAGAACATTTTTATTGTGAGAGTTGATGGATCAAGTGATAAAAACATAGAAAAAATCGAACCTGGAGATACAATTGTTATTCCTTTTGAACCAAGGGGTGAAAGGTTAAGGTTTGTTAAAGATATAATACAAATCTTTTATCAAATAGCGGTTAGTGTAGGTGTTTTATTAAAATGAAAACACAAAAGTTAAAAAATGGAATTTTAAAAGGAAGTCCTATAAAAAGGCATATTATTCTTATTGTTTTAATTTACCTGGCTTTAATAAATCTTGCTATTCTACTCTATTTAATTTCTCCAAAGTATTACAAAGCAACATCTTCAATATTACAACCACCAGAGTCAGAAATAAGTGAAATTTCAACTCAATCAGGTAAATTTACTAAAGAACCTTTATCACTTATACGAACAAATACAGAATTATTCTTTTCAATTCTTAATAGCAGAAGGATGAAAGATGATTTAATTGAAAAATTTGATTTAAAAAAGCACTATAATGTAGATAATGATGATGAAGCAAAAGAAATACTGGAAGAAAGAACAAATATTTTTCTAACCAAAGATAAAGTAATTCAAATAGATGTTATTGATAGAAATCCTAATATGGCTGCAGATATTGCAAATTTTTATACATCAAACCTTGACTTTCTAATTAAAGAATTAACAATTACAACAGCAAAACAAAACAGAATATTTATTGAAAAAAGATTAAAAGAGACGACAGAACTTATTGAACAATTGGAAAGACGGCTTACAGAAATTCAAAATATGAATAAACTTGTAGTAGACCCAGAACTTTCCCAGATATCTCACGTTGGGGGAAAACTTATGGAACAACTTATAAATAAACAACTTGAACTTGAAAAACATAGACAGATATTGGATGAAAAAGACCCTAAAATTATAATGTTAAAAAACGAAATAAATGAGATCCAAGCATCTATTTCAAAATTACTCGGTTCACAAGATGAATTGACAAAAATACTAAGAGAATTAAAAGTTCAAGAGACACTATACAACTTTTTAACTTCAAAAATGGAAGAAGCCAAAATAGAAGAAGCGAGAGATACTCCTGTTGTTCAAATTCTTGATAAAGCAAAAATACCTTATAAAGTATATAAGCCAGATATAAAATTTATTCTTTTACTTATAAGTGGGATTATTGGAGGTATTGGATTTTTAGTTATATTTTTTGACTTCTTAAGGGTTTTAGGAAGTATATAAAAAAACTTTTACAAATTTATAAATTATAAAAAGAGGAGGAATTATGAAAAGTTTTATAAAAGAAAAACTTTCAAAAGAAGATATAGAAAAACTGGAAAAAATGAAAAAAGAATGTATAAGAGATATTTTAACAATGACTACACTTGCTGGTTCAGGTCATCCAGGGGGTTCTATATCTTCTCTTGATATTTATATTATCGTCTTTTCCTATGCAGATATTTCTGTAAACAAAATTGATGACCCTGAAAGAGATAAGATAATTATAAGTCATGGACACACTTCTCCAGGAGTTTATTCTGTATTGGGACGCCTTGGTTTTTTTGACATAGATATGGCAATTGCAACTTTTAGAAAAGCAGGAAGTATTTTTGATGGTCATATTGTAAGAAAAGTCCCTGGGATTGAATGGGGGTCAGGTAATCTTGGACAAGGACTTTCTGCAGGATGCGGTTTTGCTCTTGGGAATAAACTTCATAATAGAAATTCTTATACTTTTGTTTTGATGAGTGATGGTGAACAAACAAAAGGACAAGTGGGTGAAGCAAGAAGGTTTGCCATAAAATATGGACTCAATAAATTAAAAGTTATAATTGACTACAATAAAGTACAAATAAGTGGAAAAACAGAAGATGTAATGCCGTGTAGAATTAAAGAAAATTATCTTGCTGATGGGTGGCAAGTGATAGAATGTGATGGACATAGTTTTTCTGAACTTTACGATAGCATAAAAAGAGCCATTTCAATAGATAAACCTGTTTGTGTAATTGCACATACTGTTATGGGTAAAGGGATATCTTTTATGGAAAATGAATATAAATATCATGGAAAACCCTTAAGTGAAGAAGAATATTTAAAGGCAATGAAAGAAATAGGACTTGAACCAGTTTTAGAAAAATATAAAAAATTAAGAGAAAACACCTGGGATTATCCTGAAAGAAAATTTCATTATTGCCCAAATGTTAATATAGGAAGGCCTATTGTTTATTCCAAAGAAGAAAAAATAGATAACAGAACTGCTTATGGAAAGGCACTCTTAGACCTTGCAAGAATTAATAAAGAAAATAAAGAATATCCTATTATTGTATTTGACTGTGACCTTGCAACAAGTGTAAAAACAGACCTTTTTGAGAAAGAATTTCCAGATAGATTTTTTCAAGTAGGTGTGCAGGAACATAATGCAGCAACAATAAGTGGTGCAATTTCCACAGATAATTTTATAACTTTTTTCTCTGATTTTGGTGTATTTGGTATAGATGAAACATACAATCAAGAAAGATTAAATGACCAAAATTTTACAAACCTAAAACTTGTATGTACACATCTTGGTTTAGATGTTGGAGAAGATGGAAAAACACATCAATGTATTGATTATATAGGACTTTTAAGAAATTTATTTGGGTTTAAAATTATTATTCCTGCAGATCCTAATCAAACAGACAGAGTGATAAGGTATATTATTGATAAACCTGGAAACTGGTTTGTAGGCATGGGAAGAAGTAGAGCACCTATAATTTTGAAAGAAAATGGAGAGATATTTTTTGATGAAAAATATATTTTTGAATATGGAAAAGCAGATTTGATAAGGGAAGGAAAAGATGGGTATATTTTAACTTATGGATGTATGGTTTATAGAGCAATTAATGTATATGAAAAACTTAAAGAAAATGGGATTAATATTGGTATCCTTAATTTCTGTTGTCCTACAATTATTGATGAAGAAAAAATTAAACTTGCAATAGATACAGGATTAATTATTACTTATGAAGACCATAATATAGATACAGGTCTTGCCTCTACTGTTTCTACCTATCTTGCGGAAAATGGGATAAGTGTCAAATTTTTAAGATTGGGTATTAAAAACTACGGTTCTTCAGGAACACCAGATGAATTATTTGAAAAAGAAGATCTCTCTCCAAAAAATTTAATCAATGAAATAAAAAAAATTATTTGTAAATGATTTATTTAATTTATGAATTATTATTAGGAAAACCTTTAAAAATAAAATTTGACCCTCTTTTTATTTAGTTATATAATTTTATTTATGGAAGAAAGGATAAAAAGGGAAGAAGTAGAATATTTAAGTAAACTTGCAAGAATAGAACTTACAGAGGAGGAGAAAAAGAAATTTGAGAAAGAACTTGAAAAGATACTTGATTATATAGGGAAACTAAATGAAATTCCTACTGAAGGCATAGAACCTACTTATCATGTACTTCCAATAACAAATATTTTTAGAGAAGATATCCCTTCAAAATCCACACCAAAAGAAGAAATGCTTGCAAACGCTCCTGATCAAGATGGAAATTTCTTTAAGGTACCAAGGATAATATAAAATGGAAAAAAAATACCTTTCTTTTGAAAAGCCAATTGAAGAAATTGAAAAAAAAATTGAAGAAATTGAAAAAAATAAAAAATATGATATTACAACAAAAAATACTGAAATTTTGAAGTTAAAACAACTCCTTACAGAAAAGAAAAAAGAAATATATTCTAATTTAACGCCTTTACAGATTGTTCAAGTAGCAAGACATCCAAATAGACCACACACTATTGATTATTTGGATAATATTTTTGATGAATATATAGAATTACATGGAGATAGAATTTGTAAAGATGATCCTTCTATTGTAAGTGGATTTGGTAAATTTCTTGGTATCACTGTTGCTTTTGTTGGTCATCAAAAAGGAAGGGATACAAAAGAAAATATTGAAAGAAAATTTGGAATGGCACATCCAGAAGGTTATAGAAAAGCAATAAGGATTATGAAATTAGCAGAAAAATTCACTTTCCCTGTTATCACTTTTATTGATACTCCTGGAGCACATCCTGATATAGAAGCGGAAGAAAGAGGACAAGCATTATCAATTGCATCAAATATTTATGAAATGACTCTTTTAAAAACTCCGATTTTATGTATAATAATAGGGGAAGGTGGTAGTGGAGGAGCACTCGGTATAGG
>JAOAEP010000098.1 GCA_026416755.1 bacterium
CCTGAACTTGAAGCAGAAATAGATACTTATTGGGTTCAATATGGAGGAGGAGATCCTGCCTATTGGATTGAGAGATATAAAGGAAGAGTAAGTCAAGTTCATTTTAAAGATATGGGGATAATAAAAAATCAGCAGGTTATGCCACCTATAGGAAATGGAAATTTAAACTGGGAGAAAATTATAAAGGCATGTAAAAAAGCAAAAGTTAAATATTGTCTAATAGAAATGGATACCCCAACAATAGACCATTTTGAAGCACTTAAAACAAGTTTAGAAAACTTATTAAAATTGGGAGTTAAAAAATAAATTCTTACATGATTTTATAAGTTATTAGAAGAATTGAGTATGAGTGATAATATTTCTATCATAAAGAAAGGGAGAGGAAAATGAAAAAAGTTCTAATTGTTTATTATTCACTTGGAGGTAATACTGAAAAAGCATTAGAGTTTATAAAGAAAGGAATTGAAGAGGAAAATGTTGAAGTTATTGTTAAAAAAGGAACGGAAGGAAATCTTGAGGACCTTTTGAATTGTGACGGAATTATTATTGGTTCTCCTGATTACTTCAGTTATATGGCTGGGGGACTTAAGGACTTTTTTGATAGAACATACTATCCATCAAGGGGTAAAGTTGAAGGTAAACCATATTTTGCTTTTATAACACATGGAGGGGGAGGAAAAGCAATAGATAGTATTGAAAAAATTGCAGGAAGTTTTAAGTTTAAAAAAGTAATGGAACCAATACTTATAAAAAATGCTCCATCAAAAGAAGATGGAGAAAAATTAAAAGAAGCGGGTAAAAAATTTGCAAGAATTATTAAGGGATGATTTCAAAGGAAAGATATAAAATATTAATAAAAGGAAAAGTCCAAGGAGTTGGTTTTAGACCCACTATTTACAGATATGCAAAAGAATTAAATCTTGGGGGGTTTGTCTGTAATACTGGAAGCGGAGTTTTAATTGAAATTGAAGGAGATAATGGCAAATTAGAGGCCTTTTTAAATAGAATCAAAAAATATCCACCCCCAAAAGCAGAAATTAGAGAAATAAAGGTTAAGAAAATTAAGACTAAAGGCGAAATTGAATTTAAAATAACCAAAAGCAAAAAAGGACAAAGAGAAGTTGAAATATCTCCTGATATTTCAATATGTAAAAATTGTCTTGATGAACTTTTCAACCCATTTGATAAAAGATATTTATTTCCATTTATAAACTGTACTGATTGTGGACCCAGATTTACAATCATAAAGAAAGTTCCTTATGACAGAAAAAACACAACAATGGATGAATTTTATATGTGTGATGAATGCAAAAATGAATACGAAGATATTTGTTCAAGAAGGTTTCATGCTCAACCAAATTGTTGTTTTATTTGTGGTCCAGAAGTAAGATTGATTGACAAAGAAGGTAGAATTATTGCTAAAAATATTGATTCTATTAAAAAAACTGCTCAATTATTAGAAGAAGGTAAAATTATATCTATTAAAGGAATTGGTGGATACCATCTTGCATGTAATGCAGAAAATGAGAAAAGTGTAAAAATTTTGAGAGAGAGAAAAAAAAGGGAAAGTAAACCATTTGCATTGATGGCAAGAGATATTGAAACCATAAAAAAATATTGTTTTTTGAATAAAGAAGAGGAAAAAATATTAAAAT
>JAOAEP010000161.1 GCA_026416755.1 bacterium
TAAATGGCAGAAATGGGTATTTGATTACAAAGATAAAACAACATTACAGATTCTTTTAAATCCAGAAGGAGATAAATCAGAATATGATTCTTTACAAGACACAAATATTAAGCCGATAGAGGTAGGGAAGTTTGACCAAGGGTTTAATGGAATTTATTTATATGGAGGAGAAGGAGAAGTAGTTGGAGTTTATATTGATGATATAGAAATTGAAATATTACAAAAGAAATGAAAATTTTAAAAAGGTTGATATTTAAAAAAGAGGGAACTACGATGAAAAGGATGATAGTTTTTTTAGTTTTTTTGTTATGGATTCCCTTTATTTTTTCTGCCAATGAGCCAATCAAGAAGTTAGAAATAGGGAAAAATAGAGAGATATTGATAAATGGAAAACCGTTTTTTCCTATAATGCTCTGGCTACAAAGTGATGCAAGGATACCTGATGGACTTTCAATAGGAGTAAATACATTTTTTGGTAATGGAGGCAATTTAACGGATAAAGAATATGTTGAAAAATTAAAAGAGAATGGTTTATATGGCATAGTTAAATTTACACCAGAACTTATAGGACATAGTAATTTACTTGGCTGGTTTATTAATGATGAACCAGATTTAAATACAACTGTTTATGATGTAGAAATTATTCCAGGCAAAAATTTAGAATTAAATCCGAGAACACCTCTTGGAAGAATATTTGATGGAGACATAAATAGTTGGAGTGTTCTTGACCCATTACAAGACGCAGAAATAACAATAAAATTTAAGAAAGAACTTGAAATATATGAAATAGGAATATCACTCACAATTTCAACTGACTTATCAGTGGCAAAGGATGTTGTGTTTTTAGGTGATGATGATAAAGAAATAATTAAAGTGACACTTGAAGAAAAAAGGGGTTTACAGAGATTTAAACTTTCTCAACCTGTTAAATTAACTTCTTTGAAATTTAAAGTCCTCTCAATTTATCAACATAAAAATGAATATGGTTCAATAGGAGAAATAACAGGATATGATAAAGATGGGAATAATGTATTTTTATCTCCTCCGAGAGTTGTTCAAAGAATCCCACATGAAGAATGGATAAAGCAATATAATGGAGTAAAAGAAAAAGATAAGACAAGACCAGTATTTTTAACATTAACTGCAAACTTTATGGATGAATTTAAAAGATGGGATGAAGAAACAAAGAAAAGAATATATCCTGAGTATGTTAAAAATTGTGATATTGTTGGTTTTGATGTTTATCCTATTTATGGATGGAATCGGATTGACTGGATTGATTATGTGGCAAAAGGAACTAAAAAATTATGTCAATTGGCTGGAAATAAACCTGTATTTGCATGGATTGAGACAAATAAAGGAAGTAAGTGGATAACACCAGCAAATCAAAAAGATGTTTTACCTGAACACACAAGAGCAGAAGTTTGGATGGCAATAATAGAAGGAGCAACAGGGATAGGATATTTTACACATGCATGGGTTCCAAGTTATACACAATTTGCACCAACTGAAAGTATGAGAAAAGAATTAAAACGACTTAATGAACAGATAACAAAACTTGCACCTATTATTTTATCCTCACCATATACAGGAAAAATAGAAATGAAAAACGAGAATAACTTAAAATGCCACTTTAAAGCAGTTGAATATAATAAAGAAATTTGGATATTTGCACAGAATTTGGAATATGAAAAAGAAGGAGAATTTGAAATAAAGTTAGAAGAAATAAATAAAGGGAAGATAGAGGTCTATGATGAGGCAAGAGAAATAGAAATAGTGGATGGGAAATTTAAGGATTATTTTAAAGTCCTTGCTGAACATATATATAGAATAAGGAGGTAAAATGGGAAAACTTGCAATAAAGGGTGGTAAAAAAATAATAGAGGAAGATGATTTTTGGGGAAACTGGCCAGTTATTGAAAATATAGATAAAGAAAGTGTATTGAGAGTTCTTGAAAGAGGTGGATTATGTAGATTATATAGGGGTAGTTGGTCTGAAGAATTTGAAAAGAAATGGGCTAAATTTACAGATACAAAATACTGTATAGCAACTTCTAATGGAACTGTATCACTTGAACTTGCATTAAGGGCATTGGGGATTAAAGCAGGAGATAAAGTAATAACGACACCTGTTACTTTTATAGCAACAGCAAGTTGTATAAGTGAACTTGGTGCAATACCTATATTTGTTGATATTGATTTTAATACAGGGCAAATATCAGCAGAATCAATAGAACAAAATATAGATAAAGATACAAAGGCAGTTATAGGAGTCCATTATGGCGGATATCCTTTTGATATAGATAAAGTAAAAAAAGTATGTCAGAAATATAAATTATTTCTTATTGAAGATGCAGCACATGCCCATGGAACAAAATGGAAAGGGAAACATGTAGGTGGATTTGGACAGTTTGGTTCTTTTTCATTCCAAGAAAGTAAATCACTTCAATCAGGAGAAGGAGGAGCAGTTATAACAAATAATAAGAAACTCTATGAAGAAGCACTTTTAATTCATAATATTGGAAGAGTTCTTGGTAAACCTGGATATTGCCATTATATTTTATCTTCAAATTATAGAATTTCTGAATTATGTGCTGGTCTTTTATTATCTCAACTTACAAAACTAAAAAAGCAGACAAAATTAAAAGAGAAAAATGCAGATTGGTTAAAGAAAAATTTAAAAGAATTGGGGATTGAGCCATTACCAGCGGATAAGAGAATTACTCAAAGAGGATATTATTTTATGGTATTTAAGTTTAAAAAAGAAGAGTTTGGAAATATCGCCAGAGACAAATTTTTAGAAGCAATAAATGCGGAAGGTATTCCTTTTGGAAAGGGTTATGGATATCCTTTATATAAAAATCCATGTTTTTCTAAGAAAGCATTAAGTAAAATTTATCCAGAAAATTTATTGAAAATTTTGCCTGATTATGAAAATCTTTATATTGAGAATGCAGAAAAATTTTGTGAAATACAATTAACTTTAACACATAGGGTTTTACTTTCATCCAAAGAAAAATTACAAAAAATAATAGATGCAGTTGAAAAAATAAAAAATAATATACATGAATTGAAGAAATATTGAAGGAGGAATTATGAAATTTAAATTACAACATATGACATTAAAAGAGGTAAGAGAATTTGGGAAAGTTGAGGTTTGTGTTTTACCTTGGGGTTCATGTGAACCACATAATCTTCATCTTCCTTATGGATGTGATACTTTAACAATAGAGAAAATGGCAGAAGAAAGTTGTAAAAAAGCAGTAGAAAAAGGAGGGAAAGTTATTCTTCTTCCAACGATACCGATTGGATATAATGCAGACCATTTTGGATTTCCACTTGCTTTAAATTTTTATCATTCAACACAACTTTCTATTTTAAAAGATATTATTTTTGCTCTTGAGAACCATAAGATTTATAAACTTGTAGTGTTAAATGGGCATGGTGGAAATGAAATGAGGGCACTTTTAAGAGATGTATATGGAAAAACAAAGGTATATATATTTTTAATTGAGCCATGGCATGTCAGAAGGGATATAACGGAAGAGATTATAGAAGAAAAAGGTGGTTGTCATGCACATGAGGAAGAAACAAG
>JAOAEP010000174.1 GCA_026416755.1 bacterium
TGCTATTACTCTCTTTTTTTCATCTCTTCCAATAACTTTATTATTTTTTTCAGGTAAAGGAGTTATCCAATAGGTTGATTTAAGTTTAAAAATTTTGTCATTAATTTTTATAGTAAAATCTGGTTTCTCAATTATTTGTCTATCCATTATAGGTGAAATTCCAAATTTATAAGATAATTCCCTTTCTTGCCCTGGATATCTATAAAAAGAAAGTTCATCAAAAGCACCTAAATCACCTTCTGTAAGAATTATCCCACCATTAAAAACAAAATTTTGAATAACTTCTGAAGTTTTTTTAGTAATAACAAGAGGGAAGGGTAAAATTAAAAATTTTATGTTTTTCAAAACTTCTGTATGGTTGCTTTCCACAATTTCATATGGGACATTAATTTCTTCAAGGATTTTCAAATATCCAACTAAACTCTCAATAGATTTTTCTATTTTCCCATCTAAAGACCATTCAAGAAAATAATTTTTAGGTTCAAAAAAAACTCCAACTGTGGGATTTGATGGTTTATATTCGTCAAGTAAGTTATTATAAGTTTTAATTAGTTCTGTTGTTTCTTTAAGTTTTGCCAATCTTTCTTTCCCAAGGCCATCATTTCCATTTATTCCAAAACCACCTGATTCATGACCAAAAACTTCATCCCGCCAACACCAGAAAATTAATCCTTTTGCTCCTCTTCCAAAGGCATTCCATATCCATCTTTGTTGTGCATTTGGCTCAACTGATGAATTTACAGAAAGTCCATCTCTTGCAGAACCTCCTTGAAGTTCACTAACCCATAAAATTTTCCCTTGATTAGCACTCCTAACCGCTTCAACTCTTATACCGAAAATTTTATCATCAAATTTACCCCAAAAAGGAAAATGAGAACAACCATAACCATCAAGAAATTCTAAAAAGTCCCAGTCATTTCCTCTACATAAAGGTTGTTCCCATTCCCAACCAGTGGATAAAATTGAAGGTGCAGCACAATGAGCGGTTATAATGCCTTTTACCCCTGCATTTCTTAAAGTTTCTGAACGGAATCTCATAATATCAGATGCACGATATGTGAGAAAACTTAGGAATTCAATTAATTCTGTACAGCCTCTTCCTGGAATTGTGCCTGGAAAAACATCTTCCCAACTTGTGTATTTTCTTTTCCATGCCTTATTCAATCCCTCAAGGTCATTATATTTATTTTTTAAATATTCCCTAAATTTTTTTATTGTCTCTTCACAATAACATACATATCCTGTTGAATGGACATTCCATCTTGTTTCATTCCAGATGTCCCATCCAATAACTTGTTCAATCTTTCCATATCTTTCACCAATTTTTTTTAAAAACCTTATCATATATTCTCTTACTTTTAAGTTGTCTGTACATCCCCCTGGAGTAAGGCCTACTATGCATTCTTTCCTTGTGATTGATTTTATTTTTCTTCCAAGATGGTCAACCATAATCCCTTCTGGGACTTCTCTCTCTATCCAAAACGGTTGAATTTCTGCAATAGTACTTATTACAACTTTTAATTTAATTTTTATAATTTTTTCAATTAAAGAATCATAATCTTCAAAATTAAATTCTCCGGGTTTAGGTTCAATCCATCCCCAACAAGCCCATAATTGAACAACATCTATCCCACTATCTTTTATTTTCTCTAAATCCTCATCCCAAAATTTTTTTTCTGGGAAAGGCGGTCTATAATATTGCACACCTATAAACATATTTTCCTCCTTTTGTTTAACAATTATATCACAGAAAATTTAAATTCCTACAAAAATTTACTCATTTTTAATTTGATGGTAATATAAAACTATGGAAAAGAAATTAATGGGAAAAGAAGAAATAAGAGAAATTTTAAAAAATATGGCGGGAAAAATAGAAAAGGAGATAGGTCTTGATAATCTTGTTCTTATAGGAATAAAAAGAAGAGGGGCAATAATTGCAGATAGAATTAATAAGATATTATCAAAAAAACTTCCTGTTGGTTATCTTGATATAACTTTCTATAGGGATGATTTCAGCAAAATAGGTGCTCATCCTGTTGTTGGAACAACTGAAATATTATTTGATATAGATGATAAAAAAATTATTTTAATTGATGATGTTTTATATACAGGGAGAACTATACGAGCAGCACTTGATGCCTTAATTGACCTTGGAAGACCTAAATTTGTTAAACTTTTTGTTGTTATAGATAGGGGACATAGAGAATTCCCGATATATGCAGATTTTATAGGTAAAAAGGTTGAAGTTAAAGAGAATGAAATGGTAGAAGTAAGATTAAAAGAAATAGATGGGAAGGAGGAGGTTGTTGTAGTTAGAAAATGGAATGGACAAGAAAGGACTTAATAGGACTTGAAGAGTTAAAAAAAGAAGAAATAGAGACAATATTAGATTTAGCAAGTTCATTTAAAGATATCAGTTCCCGTTCAGTTAAAAAGGTTCCTGCTTTAAGAGGTAGAACAGTTGTTAATTTATTTTTTGAACCAAGTACAAGAACAAGAACTTCTTTTGAACTTGCTGCAAAAAGATTAAGTGCAGATGTTTTAAGTTTTGATGTAAGTACTTCTTCTGTTTCAAAGGGTGAAACAAT
>JAOAEP010000005.1 GCA_026416755.1 bacterium
GATGGAAGTATTGATATTTCAGATGTTATTTTATGTTTAAGAATAGCCATTGGTCTTCCTGTTGTTATAAGAAATGTAACTTATAATCCTCCATATCCAGAATGGCTAATCAAAAGAGCAAATGTTACAGATGATAACACAATAGATATCTCAGATGTAATAAAAGTTCTTCGTAAAGCCATAGGTCTTGATTAAAATTGTCAATTTCAAGATTGTGGTGCTACCTCAATTTTTCAATTTCACCTCGTAGGTGGGTAAAAGGTTAGAGGCTGGATAAAATTTGGTTTTTGAGGTCTTCCGTTATATAGCCGAATTTATCAATAAGCCCATTTATTAAATTTTCTGCATCTTTTTTATTTTTAATTTTTGAAATTTCTTTATATAAATAAAACTTCATTGAAGAAGATTTTACATAATCATCAGGAATATAAATTTTAATATGTCTTTCTTCTTCTTTAATTGTTTCTCCCTTTATTTCACTCATTACTTCTTTCCAAAACTGACAATAAAGATTAAATCCGACCATTTCAATAAATCCATGTTGTTGTTTCCCTAAGACGTTTCCTGCCCCTCTTATTTCAAGGTCTTTTAAAGCAATTTTATATCCGCTCCCTGGACTATTAAACTCTTGTATTGCTTTTAATCTTTTAATTGCTTTTTCATTTAAAGGGATATTTTCTGGAATTAAAAAATATGCATAGGCACGCCATTTACCTCTTCCAACTCTTCCTCTTAATTGATATAAGTCAGCAAGTCCATATTTTAAAGCATTATCCACTATCAAAGTATTTGCATTTGGAATATCAAGACCATTCTCAACTATTGTAGTCGCAATTAAAACATCTATTTTTCCATCAGTAAATCTTTCCATTACATCCGCTATTTCTTCTGGTTTCATTCTTCCATGTGCAATATCAATTTTCGCAAAAGGGACTATCCTTTGAATCTTTTCCTTAACTTTTTCTATGTCATAAATATAATTATGGAGGTAAAAAACTTGCCCTTCTCTTTGAATTTCATTTAAAATTGCTTCTCTTATAATATTTTCATTGTATTTACCAACATAAGTAATTACTGATAATCTTCCTTCTGGTGGTGTCTCTATCAATGAAATATCTCTTAATCCACTTAAAGCCATATTTAATGTTCTTGGAATTGGAGTTGCTGTTAAAGTTAAAACATCTATATTTCTAAATTTTATTTTTATTTTTTCTTTCTGAATTACTCCAAATCTTTGCTCTTCATCAACAATTAAAAGACCTATATCTTTAAATTCAACATCATCTTGAAGTAATCTATGAGTTCCAATAATTATATCAATCTGGCCATTTTTAAGTTTTTCTATTATTTCTTTCTGTTTTTTTTCAGAAATGAGTCGTGAAAGCATCTCAATAATAACAGGAAATTTTGAAAATCTCTCCTTGAATGTTAGATAATGCTGAAAAGCCAAAACAGTCGTCGGGACAAGGACTACCACCTGTTTTCCACTTAATACACATTTAAAACTTGCTCTCATTGCTACTTCTGTTTTTCCATAACCTGAATCACCACAAACAATTCTATCCATAATTTTCTCACTCATCATATCTCTTTTTACATCTTCTATTGCCTTCAACTGATCAGGAGTTTCTTCATAAATAAAGTCATCTTCAAATTCTTTTTGCATTTCATCATCTTTTAAAAATTTAAAACCCTTTTCTTTTTTTCTTTCTGTATACAATTTGTAAAGTTCAGTGGCAAGGTCTTTAATTGAATCTTTTACTTTTTCTTTTATTTTTCTCCATAATTTACTTCCAATTTTAGACAACTTGGGTTTTTCACTCCCTATGTATTTATGAATTAATGAAATCTGAGAAACAGGGACATATAGTTTATCGCAACCATCATATTCAATAACTATAAATTCTTCTTCGTTCTCATTTACTTTTATTTTTTCAATTCCTATAAATTTACCTATTCCTTCATTTATATGAACTACATAATCACCTTTTTTTATCTCCGCCCAACTAGTTAAAGGAATTGTGTTATATCTTTTTAAAAGTGGGTGTCTTGCTTTATATTTTGAAAAAATTTCATTGATACTTAAAAAAGTTAAATTTTCTTCCAAAAAAGTAAAACCACTTGACAAATTGCCTTCAATTTCTTCAAATTTATAATATAATTTTTGATCTTCTAATATATTTTTTAATTTTTCTATATCAGATTTGTTTTCATAAAAAATAAAAATCTTTTCACTAAAATTTTGCTGCCAAATAACTTTGTCAGAAAAAACTTTAAATCTTTCATTTACAGATGCAATATTAAAGTGTATGAATCTTTCTGCATAACTTAAAATTTTTTCTGTTAAAAAGACCGAATTTCTCTTTATTTTTTTTAGAATTTCAATATCAATTGGGTAATTCTTTTTATTAATCCATTCAATATATTCCATCTTTACATCTTCTGGATTTATTAAAAAAACAATCTTATTTTTAATTTCTTCAAATAAATCAGAACTCTCCTGTCCTACATAGAATTCACTTAATGGGAAAAGTTGAAAGTTTTCAATCTTTTCAAATGAACTCTGTGAAGAAATTTCAAACCTTCTTATTGATTCAATTTTATTTCCGATAAAATTTATTCTCAAAGGGAAAGGAGAATTTAAAGGAAAAACATCAATAATTCCCCCTCTCCTTGCAAATTCACCAGGTAACTCAACTATTTCTTTTTCCTCATATCCAGAAGAAAAAAGAAAATTTATAAAATTATCTCTTCTTAACTCTTTTCCTTTTTCAATTATAAAACTTTTATTCTTTAAAACTTCAAATTTAGGTATTTTTTTTATAATTGCTGACGGATAAGAAACAAGAATGTATTTTTCAAAAGTATTTGATATTTCTATTAATGACTTGACTCTTTCAAAATTTGTTTCTGTTAGTTCTTTTGAGTTATAATCAGGGGATGGTAAAAATTTAATATCTTTTTTATTGACAAAATTTAAAATATCATAATAAAAAATCTCACTTTTTTTTTCTGTCGGAAGAATTACTATAAAGTTTTTTTCTAATTTATGAAACAATAGAGAAATGAAGAAAGCAAAAAAAGACATATTACCACCACTAATGTTTAATTTTTCTCCTTTATTTATCAACTCTAAGATTTCCTCAATTTTTCTATTTTCTCTTAAAAAATATTGCCTCATAGAAAAAATAATACCTTTTTCTTTTTTGAGGATAAAGATAAATTAGTTTAATAATTGTGGGTTAGACGTTTTTCATCTTCTATGGCTTTCTTTAACATTTCATACTTTCTTTTTATTTCTTCAAACTCCTTTATTTTAAAATTAGGGTCTTCAAAGATCTGATATAAAATAGCACCTTCACAATCTTTGGGAATGGGTAAATCAAGAGCATAACAAATTGTTGGAACTATATCAGTTAACCAAATTGTTCTTTCTACTATAACTCCTTTTTTAACATTAGGACCTTTTGCGATAAAAAGTCCTTTCATTGAACCAATTCCATATTCTCCAGTTGTAATTTGCCTTCCATGTTCACCAGGAGTTTCAGGATATAAGCCATAAATAATATCTCCTACTTTCTCTCCATATAATCCAATAATTCTTGCATCCTGTTTTTTAAAAGCAAAAGCAATTGGTTTTTTACCTGTTTTTGGGTCTGTATAATTATAAAGGGCTTTTATAATTCTATCTTGTATTTCTTCATATTCACTTTCTTCAACTATTCCATGAGAATATTTACTCTTTAAATTTATAAAAATATAACAAGAAAGTTTCCCAACCGCCTTTGTCTTTTCCCAAATAATTTTTTTCTTACCTGTTTTCTCATCTATCTGAGTGAAAAGTAAACCACTTTCCTCAAGAATTTTATTAACATCAAAACCTGTCTCTCTATATTCATCAGATGTTGGAACTGCTCCATGGTCTGAGGTCATAATAATTAATGTTTTTTCTTCATCTATACTTTCAAGAATTTTCCCTAACATTTTATCAAGCGAAATATAGAATTTTCTTTCGGCATCTTCTATCTTTTTATCTTTTTCTATTTCATTTATAAAGGCATGATAAAAATGATCTGGGCAATGAGCATGCATAAAAAATAGGTCCCATTCTTTATTCTTAAGCAAATAGTTGGCGCATTCTCCAAGATATATGTTTTGTAAGTCAATAAGTTCTGAAATTGTATCAATATCAATCCAACCAAAACGAAAAGAAGGGAAGAAAGAACAAGGAATTGGGAGTCCATCGCAATTCTCAAGTTCTCTCTCTATCTCTTTTGGAAACCCAAAACCTGAAAGAGAACAAAGTGGAGTAAAATAAATTTTAATTTCTTCTCCGTCATTTGATATATCAATAAGTTTAATCATAAAAACAACCTTCTTTTTTCCTTTATCTGTATCAATTTCTATGTAAATCTTCTCGCTCCATTTTCCTCTTTCAACAATAGCTATTGGCTTTGAAGCATCTTTTTCTTTATAAAGTCCAATTTTCTCATAACCTCTTCCAGAATTAATTAAAAGTGTATACCAGGGATTTTCTTTTGAGACATAATCACTCCATCTAAACTCAATTTTTATCTCTGCCTCTTTGAAATCTCTCCCTTGGGGTAAATTTTTCCATCCTTCTGCCTTTTTAATTTTAACTAAATAACTTTGTGGTAAGTCCTCTGTGGTATAAAATAAATCAGCACTAACATCAACCTTCATTCCCCATTCAGCAGTTCCTTTTAATCTATATTCATTAATTCCGAGACCCCCACCACCAATTTGAATTCCATTTTTAACAGCATTTGGCCAAGTACTGGGATAATTTAAAAGAATTGTTCTTTTCCCAATTTTCTCTGCTGCTTCCCATATATATTCCGCTTTACAATCATCTTTATAAAAAGCAGGATATATTTTTTCAAGTTGTCCCTCTTCAAGTAAATTAAAACAAACTATTTGATGAGTTCCTATCCAACTACCTGTAACGATTGTAGTCCAGTTAGGGGGAGTTATTGTTGGATGAGGGACAAGACAATTTTCACCCCATACTCCTTCATCTATCAACTTTTTTGTATTTGGCATAACTCCCTCTTTAACATATTTTTTTATACTTTTTACAATAGGTGCATCCCATCCAATAACAACACATTTTTCTATATTCATCTTTCTCCTCCTTTTTTATATCCAATTTTTTTTGAAATTTCATTGCACATATTTTTTAACATTTCTCCAAAATTTTTTATTTTTTTTCTATTCAACCTATAAGAAGGACCTGCTATTCCAATAATTCCTATAAGTTTTCCATCATAATTAAAAATAGGACATGCTATTCTTGTCACATCAATTCTTGCCTCTCCTATATCATAAGCCCAACCTCTTTTTCTAATTTTTTCTATTTCTTTTTTTAGTTTCTCTTTCTCTGTAATAGTTTTTTTAGTAATTTTTTCAAGTTTTTTTCTTCTCATAAAATTTTTAAAAATATTTTCATCATAAGTAAGTAAAATTTTCCCTGGTGCAGAGGCATGAAGTGTTTTGTACCTTGAACCGGTTTGAGCAACAAGTTTTATTGACTGTGGGCTTTCAACTTTATCAATATATAAAATTGCATCCCCATCAGGAATAATAAGTTCAACAGTTTCCTCTGTCTTTTCACATATTCTTTTTAAATAAGGACTACTAATTTCTCTCAATGATATTTCAGATAATATTTTTTTTGTAAATGATAGAAATCCATAACCAAGTTTATATTTATTATTTTCATAGATTACAAGATTTCTATTTATAAGTGTTTTTAAAATTCTATAAAGAGTTGTTCTTGGAATATTCATCTTTTTTTGTAATTCATTAAATGTCATAAAATTACTCCCTTCTTTTAATGTTTCAAGAACATCTATCCCTTTTGATAACAAATTTTTTTGTTCCATATTTGAAACTATAATACCATAAATGAAATAAAAATCAAGAGAAGTTTTTGAATTAATTAAATATCTTACATTCTCAAAATGGACCTATTAAAAAAATTAAATAATTCAAAGATAGGCATTTTTCTCGTACTCATCAATTAAAGCCATAAAATTGTCATATTTTACCCCATATGCGATTGAATGGCTTGGACCAATTATAAATTTTAAATTTTTCTTTTTAAATTTCCCAATTAATTCTCTTACATTTTTTCTCACATCCTCTATTGAACCACTTATTAAAATTTCTGTTGAAATTCCTCCCCAAAAAATTATTTTATCTCCATATCTCTTTGTCAAATATTCAATATCCATTCCTGCATTTGTCTGCAATGACTGGTAAACATCAATTCCTGCATCTATAATCATATCCATTAATGGTATATTATTTCCACAATTATGAAGAAAAACATAAGGTACATATTCTTTTATATTTTCAACTCTTCTTTTTAAATAGGGATAACATAAATTACGGAAAATTTCGGGAGATATAAATGGCCCCTTTGTACCTGCCATATCTTGTTCTAGTAAAACACCATCTTGGCCTTTTCTTATAAAATATTTGTCTAAGATATTTTTAACTCTCACATTTCTTTCATTTACAGCAATTATAACTTCTGGTTTTAAAGCATATAACATAAGTCCTGTCTCCATTCTACCTAAAATAGTTAAACATGTAATTCCACCATGACTGCCTATTATGAACTTTTCTTCCTTAAAATTCTCTATTAAATAATCACAGCATTCAAAGATTGATTGGTCTGGCTCTTCAATTTTATCTTCAGAAAATTCAAAAATTTCTGGCTTAAGATCTTCAATATTTATCTTATTATTTTCATTTGGATTATAAACACAGGTAATTTCATTTGTAATCTCTGAAACTTTATATATTTTCCCTACGTGGTCTTCCCATGTTTTATCATCAATTTTTTTCATTTTTGGTGGAATATAATTTTTTGGTGGTAGAATTCCAGATTCTTTGAATGTAAGGATATCAACACAATCTATTTTTTTAAAAAATTCTACTGTATCTTTTTTAAATGACTCTGCAACTTCTTCTCTTTTTCCTTCCCATAAAGCAATCTGAATTTTTACTTTATTTCTCACATATGTAGGTCTTCCAATAATCTTTTCTATAATCTCATAGTCCACAACATAAAATCCAAACGGAATTTTATCTATATTTTCTCTTTTAATTAGATTTTTCACTCTATCTTTAGATGTCATAATTTAATATAAGAATACCTCAATATCTTATTAATTTAGCGAGTTATTCAATTACAAGAATTTTAAAATCCCGAGGAGAAATAGAAAGTTTAAAACTGTTCTTTTCTGAAATTACTTTAAATTTTGCTAAATCATAATCTACTACCTGATATAATTTAAATAAATCTTTTGTTAACTCTTTTATTTTTTCTTTGTTTTTCACAGCATCTTCATTATATAGTTTTTCCGCTTCTCTAAGATTATTTTCCCATTGTATGATTCTTTCATCACTTTCAAGGTCATAAATTTTAAAATTTTTTCTCAAGTTTAATTTGTTATCATTTATAATTATATTGACATCTGTTTTATTATCTTCTGGTTTATGTAAATTCAAGACTTGAAGCATGGTTTTTCCATCAGATTGTTTCCATATACTTACAATAAATTTATCGTCAGAAGTTTTCACGTAATCTTTATTATCCCAATATGGTATAAATTCTACATCATCTCTGTCAATACCCCATTTTTGTCTTAAAACCATTAAATGATATCCTCTAATTGATGTATGAACTTCTGGAACAACATCATGCATCCAAAACCATCCAACTGTTTGTCTGTTAAAAAATCCCCATGGAAGAGATGTCCCTCTACCAGTCTGATTCATCCAAATAGGAACAAAGCCAAATTTCTGAGCCCTTCCAAAAGTTTTGAATAATATAGGTGGAACTGTATCAATCATATCCCTTCCAGGAATTGGATTTTTATCTTCTCCAAACATCGCTACATCTGCCATAGAAATCGCATAAGGAGCCATATAGTTTGTTGTATGAACCCATATAAATGGCTCTCTTTTATGGTCTATAAATAACTGTCTCATCCTTTTCATAAATTCTCTCTGATGCATTAAAGGGATTGAAGGTCTTATACTTCCATCTTCCATAATTTTTCCATTACCGTTGAAAACATTAAAGTCAGGTCCATGATAAACCTCGTCAAAATAAAATCCTTCAATAAACCAATGCCTAAACCAAAGTTCCATATAAAAAGCAAAAAAATCTCTATAACTTTCAATAGGGGTTAAGTGAAACCAACTCTCAGGAACAAGTTTCCATTCAGCAGGAAAGAATGTTGAAAATGCTTTCGATCTATATCCCTCAAAATACATACTCGCATTAAAGAAATAACATCTTTTAACTTTATACGGGTCTGGATTCTTTTTTGCTTTATCCCAATTTTTAATAAAATCAACTCCATTTTTCCCAATAACTTTTTCAGCATTTTTCAAAACTTCAGGGTTAGCCCAGTTAATATAATCTTCTGGTAAATTCATAAGTATCTCATCTGGATTTTTACCTTCTTCATAAACACCCATTGCTTGTGCAAGTTTTTTGCTATCATGAGGGTCAATTGGACAACCACCATGTCCTGGGCCATAGAAAAAATTAATTTTACTATTTGCGACTGGTGCAAAATGTAAACATGCATTTCTCCATCCTAAAGGTAAAGGTCTAACAGGAGAAGCAATTAATCCAAATTCAGCAGAAAAGTTTTTATTAACACCTTTTTTCCTTACAAAATTAATTCTCATTTCAACAATTTTGCCCTTTTTAATTATTTCACAAGTTGGATAATCACTCCCAAGAATCCAGTTATGGTCATTGTCAGCAAACCAATGAATTGCAACTTTATCATCAGTAAGAGAAACATAAGGAACAAAATCTGCAATTTCATCACTTTTCCATACTATTCCATCTTTATCTATTTCACCTAAAGCAGGACTCCATCCGCCTGATGTTGAAAAATAATACTTTGCATTTTCTTGTTTAACAGGAATTGAAAGAAATATTCTATCAAAATCAATATTTCTTTTTTCTGGAACAAACGTGTTCATTCTATAGTAAATCATTCCATCAAATTCCATATATCCACTTAATTCTAAATTAATATTTTCTATACTATATTCTCCGATAAAATCAACTCTTTCATCTGTCCTTTTTAAAATTTTAATTGGTTTTGAAATTGACGCAGGTAAAATTTTACCAGAAATCTCTCCATAAAAATTTATATTATTAGCAAGTATCTCTTCATTTTGATTTTTTATTTTCTCTGGTAAAACACCTTTAAATACTATTTCTCTCCCCCATACATTTGCTACTATATTATCAGATTTTTCTTTCAGTGTTATCTTCTCAAAAGGAGGCGTAACTTTTACATTTTTACCAAAGTTATTTCCAAGCCAAATAAATTCTTTCTTTAAATCCTTATGCTCAAACTTATCTATTTTTTCTTCAAGAATTTTACCATCTTTACTTATCAATTTTGTATAAACTTTATATTCCCCAAATTTTATGTCTTTAGGTAACCAAATATAACTTTCAGCACTGTCATATTCAAATTTTTCTACTTCTTTACTTACAATGACTTTATCTTCTGGAGAAATAACCTCAAATTTAACACTTTTTAATTTTTCAATTTGTGGATAATCAAGAATATCACACCAAACATAAAGAGCAAGAGATAAAGGAGCAAAATTTACCCTTGTTTTTAATTCCCATTTTTCCTCTTCAAATTTAACTTTCTGTTCTGACTCTTCTTTATACTGAGTGTATAACCATTTGTTTTGGAAGAGTATTTTGTCTTTAGTATTTATCTTTATTGACAAAGATTGCTTTGTATTTGAAGAAATTTCGGGCAATTTTTTTTCAATTTTTATGTTTTTTTTCTCTTTTGGCTCTATCTTTATATTTTCCTTTACAATATTTTCACTTCCAATATCAATAGTAATCAAATATTCTTCTTGTTTTTTTTCATCATTTATTATTTCAATTTCTGTTGAAAGAGTATTTTTAATTAAACTTGATAAGTCCTTTATTTTTGAACAAGTCCCTGAATCTGAAAAAATAAATTGAGCATGTGCTTGAATATTTTTATACCATCCATAAGTATATGGAAAAGAACACTGTGGCCATGCTATCCCAATCATTCCCCGCCAAACATTATATTTTTCTATTTCTTTTACTCCTAAATCCTCAAAAGAAATTGAAATTTCCATCATCCATTTATTATCTTTATAGGAGGATTTAACCAACCAATTCCCATTCCAACTTGTCCTTTCAACTCCCAAGGCAGGGATATGTTCAGCATCAAATATTGCATTATACCCATTTACTATCATTTGATAACCTTTAATATTTCCTTGGGAAGGTGGAGTGAGCCATATTTCAACTTGAGGGCTATCAAGATAAACTGGTTCATCTCTTTTTCTATAGTTTTTTGATGGTTTTTTTTCAAGATTTTTCAAAACAATTCCAATATACATATTTTTTTTATCATGCTTTAAATATCCAACTGTATCAAAACCAATTTTAGGGACAAGAAGTCCTCCGTATTGACCTGTTGCACCTTGAAAACCTGTAAGAATTGCAGAATTTTCCCATTCTTTTTCATCTATTATGCCATCAATAATTACTTTTTTTTCACAATAAGGAATTAATACTTGAGGAATTATCTGCTCTTGTGAAAATAAAAATTTAACAAATATTAAAATCATAAAAATAAAAACTCTTCTCATAATTTTCCTCCATTCTTTAAATTTTATTTTTATTCCCAAGGATTAATCGCACCCGGTTTATAAACCTCTTTATAAATCTTGCCAACTTCTTCTGTAAACTTTGGCATCCACCATCCATGAGTTAGCAAAATATCTCCTTCTTTAACTGCTTTTACAACTTCATCCCTTCTTTTATCAATAGGACCATCAGCAACATTTATAACACTAAAAGCATTAGGGAACAATTTTCTTATATATGAAGGAGTTGAAACAATTCCACCCCTTAATTCAGCATATGGTGCAATTTGACTCCATGAGGCAGGACCTTTTGGAAATTCAGGTATTATAAGAACATCAGGATGTCTATTTCTTAATTCTTTGTAAACTTCAGTCCATAAAAGTATCCATTCAAATTGACTTACTTTTTCCCCAATAGGTGCAAAAATCCCATTTGTATCCATATAAAATAATGTACAACCCCATCTTTTCTTGGCATATTCAATTTTCCTTGATAATCTTTCAACAATTGGGAAAAATTGCCACCATGGTAGGTCTTTTGGCCATATTTCTGAAAAGTCATCATTCAAAGGATTTCTCATAGGGCCATGAGAACCAGTCCCATGTTTCCATTTTTTATCATTCTGGTCAAAATATACCTGAGTTGGTCTTATACATACTCCGGTTCTCAAACCAGCATCTCTAAAAATCTTAAAAAATTCATCAGCAATTTCATCCATCTCTGGCCCAAGTATTTTCAACATTCTCGGGTCTCCAACATAAGTTATTGGATGAGGATTTTCTTCTCCTTCAATATTCCAAACAATCATTCCTTGTGCATTTATACTCTTTAAGACATTTACACATCTTTTTGCATGTTCAATTGCTATTTTTTTAAATCTTTCCTTCCCTTCAGGTGAAAATACATCAATTGTTTTATCTGAAAAATATCCTCTTGGATTTGTTGCTGATTTATGTCCTTCCCACCCACTTGCAACAAATATTGAACCTATTGGTCTTCTATCCTCCCAATTAAGATGTGGTTTCCAGTAATCTCTAAATTTTTGATAAATATCTGAAACAATTATATCTGTATCTGAATTTATATCTGCAAATCTTATTGAAAAATTAAATGTGATTTCTTGATTTGAATAAATTCTTGGTAGTCCAAGTGGCGGAATAAAGACACCTTTAGATTCATTTGTAAGAACCCCTCCTTTTACATAAAATTCCCATTGATTTTGATTTTTCTTTAATCCATATTTTAATGGTGGATAAGGTAAAAGATATGTTAAAAGAAATTTATCATTTAAATTTTCTTTCCCAAACTTAACTTCAATAACACCTGGACTTTCAAGTGTTTCAAGTTCATAAAAATTACCGCCTTTTTTAACAACTCTATATCCAAGACCCCACCAAAAATCAAAAGGAGATTTTATTTCTTGTTTTTCTGGTAAAGCAAAATTTAAAATTCCCATATTAAAATTTGCAATTGTTTTATCACTTTTGTTAGAAACTTTTAAATTTATATCAAGATTATTTCCCTTTTTTATATACTGAAAACTTAAACTTCCCCAGTTATAGTTGTAAATAAGTATTTTTTCTTTCTCTTTCCATTCAATATTAACAGGTTTTTCAATAAATTTCTCAAAATTATATACTCTTTCACCATTTTCATTCTTTGTAATTTTCTCAAAAATAATTTCTTTTACATCTGGTTTCCCATCAATCACTAATTCAAAATCCTTATATGATAAATTAATTCCCCCTTCTTTTGAAAAGTTAATATTAACATTCTCACTTGAACAACTAAAACAGAAAAGTAATAAAACATAAAAAATTACTACTTTCTTTAATACTTTCATATAACCTCCTTTTTAAAATTTTTTCTGATAACTATCTATTGCATAATACCAGAACTGACGCGGTTGTCCTAAATCTGCATCTCCATCAGTATTTCTATCAACACTCATTCCTGAAACGACTTCTTTTCTGTGAGGCAAAAATTTAACAGAACCATCATAATATAAAACATTAACTCCTGTATCCTGATGTGGTGCTCCCGGGTCCTGAATTAATTCACTTCTTGGACAAGCAACCCATGCAAGCCAACCATTTGGATGATACCTTCTATAATTGAAAATCTGGTCAAACTTTATTGATTTTGGGTATGAAATTAAAATAGGACCATCCCAGAAAGAAGCACCTCTCCAACTATAAGAATAACCACAATTTCTTGCCATCCAGTAACTATTTCCAAAAGAATGAAGTTTTGATCTTCTGTAATCAATCCCTGGACAGAAAAACATTTTATTTGTAGGGATATAAGAAGTAACCCACTTTTTCAACTTATAATCATACTTCCACCTTAGAAGAGCAAGACGATGAGCAGTAGAACTATTTCCACTTGGCCCCCCTTTGTCTGTTCCTATATTTGATTCCAGTAACCAGTTATCAGGAACACCATCATTTTTTGGTGGAATAAAACCTTCCCAATCTTCTATATACATTCTTAAAGCCATGCCAATCTGTTTTAAATTATTTGTACAAGTAGCAAGACGTGCTTTATGCCTTGCCTGATTTAAAGCAGGAAGTAAAAGTCCAGCAAGGATAGAAATTATTGCAACTACAACAAGAAGTTCTATTAAAGTAAATCCTTTTTTTCTCATCTTCACCTCCTTTTAAAATCCTAAAGGATAAAATAATGAGTAAGGATCAGTATTTCCTGTTGCAACATTTTTAATATCAGCCAGATTTAAAACACTCATTCTATTTCCCCATTGATCCTTTTTAACTCCTACATTCCCTCTCCATTCTACATGGCCATCAACAAAAAGAATACTTACACCATCAAAGGTATGATTCGGCATATAACTCTGATTTCTGATTAAATATCCACATCTTATACCTGCTTGTGTTCCTGTATCAAAGTATTGCCAATCACCCTTTAAATCAGCCATAATAGCATATTTTTCTGGTCTTCTTTCATCTTTTTCTTGAAAATTCCTAGCATATGCATAAGAACAATTCAACCAATCAGCAACTCCTGTTGGCGATTGAGTTCTGCTACTTGCAGGACATATAAATAGATTATAATTTTTTAAATAATCAGGCCCTTCTTTTGGAGGAGAATTGTAATAAATATACTGACCTGTAAGAAGTGATAAAGAAGCAGAACAGGAATTTGCTCTTGGTTCTTTTGTAGTGGGGAAATATTTATCATAATCATGTCTATACATGCACATAGCCACATAAATTTGTTTTAAATTATTCATACATGTTGCAATCTGTGCTCTTTTTCTTGCCTGGTCAAGAGCAGGTAAAAGCATTGAAGCCAGAATCGCTATAATTGCTATTACCACAAGAAGTTCTATCAAAGTAAATCCTTTATTTTTCATAATCCACCCCCTTTTCTTGAATTTTGCCCTCAATTCTTTCAATAAGAATCGGCTCTATTTTAAAAATTTCTTTTGGATAATTATTTTTTATAACTTCTTCAAGTTTATTAACAAGTCCTTCTTCATTTATTGAAATTGAAGTAAATTGAGGAATAAAATCTGAGGAATGAGAAGTATTAAAGTATCCAACCATATTATATTCAACTCCAAGCCATAAATTTTTTTCTTCAAGAATTTTCTGTACATCCCTTCCAACATTATCAGCAAAAACAAATAAACCATCTATCCTTTTTTCTTTTTTCAAAATTTCTTCAATCTTATTTTTTAAATAATCATAATTTTTGTTTACAATTATTCTATTTTCATCTAACCCTCTACCAAAATCTTCAAATGCTTTTTTTACTCCTTTTAATCTATCCATATCAATATTGGGTTTATAAGGTGGTTCACTTTGAGTAATAATTACTATTTTTTTTATACCCTTTTCTAACAAATATTTTGTCCCTATATAACCACCCATTTCATAATCACTCAAAATGTAAGTTGCCTCAAAATCAAAATTAGTTTCAAATCTATTTATAAAGATTAAATTTCTTATCTTTGAATAATTTTCTTTTATAAAGTTAAATGGAAAATAACCAATGCCATCAATAATGATAAATTCAGGATTATTTTCAATCACTTCTAATAAATGTATGGAAATTTTGGGCATTGGTTCTCCAAGATCAATTAAAAGTGGGAAAAAATGATTACTTTGAATTTTCTTAATAATATTTCTCGTTAAAGATTCATATACATGGCCTGAACTTCTTTCAATAACAACTCCTAATCTATAATTTAATCTCCTATTTTCTTTTTTATTAACAAAACTTCCCAGCCCTGTTTTCCTTTCTATTAAACCCTCATTTTCAAGTAAACTTAAAACTTTATTTATTGTACTCCTGTTAACTCCATAAATTTTAGCCAATTCATGCTCAGTAGGTAATTTATCCCCGGGATTTCTTCTAAAAATTTCTTCTATTAATTTTTCCTTTAAAACTTCTATTTTGGACTTAAAGATTTTTTCTTTTCTCATAACTTTGTTCAATTGTTCAACAAAGTATACCTTAAATTTTTTCTTTTGTCAAGTTTTTAATTCTTTTTTTAAAATCTCTGATATTTAGCAAACCCTAAATAGATAAAATCTTAGTCCTGTACAACGAATTGACTTAAGTGTTTATATGCTATAATTAAACCTTCGTCTTCTTTACCTTTTGCTACTCTATCATGATAAACAGCATCATGCCATCCTTCAATATTTAAGTCATTTTTATAACCTTGTCTTATAAGTTCTTTTATACATAATCTCCAGTCAGTATCTCCAAGTCCGGGGAAACAATGTTCAATTGCTCCATGGTGCCATATTCCATATTTTTTAACTATATCCCAGTTTACATGTGCATCTTTTGCATGGACATGATAAATTCTCTTTCCAAAATCTCTAATTGTAATAATAGGGTCTATAAATTGACAAATCAAATGACTTGGATCCCATTCAAGCCCAAGTGCCTCTGATTTTACTTCAGAAAAACCTATTTCCCACATTTTAGGAGTTGACATGAAATTTATCCCATTACAAGGAGTATGGAAATTTCCCATAGGACAATGTTCAAAAGCAATTTTTACACCATGGTCATCTGCAAATTTAGCATGTTCACTCCATATTTCTACAAATTTAGATATACTATCTTCAAGTGGTTTACCAACAATTCTACCTGAAAAACCAGCCACTACTGAAACTCCCATTTTTTCAGCAAGAATTATTACATCTCTTACAAGTTTTTTATACTCATCTTCTTTTGCTGGGTCCATATGATTTACATAAAAACCTGCAAGACATGAAATTCTTATATCGTTTGCCTTATAATAATCAACTACTTCTCTTGCCTTATTTTCCCATCCATCTTTTCCAGGGAAAAATGGGTCTGTAGGAGCAACTCTCAATTCACAACTTTTAAAACCTATTCTTTTTGCGAATTCAATTCTTTCCTTATCAAATCCCATCATAAATCCTATTCTCATTTTGCCTCCTTTTTGAAATTTTCAAAATTTTAAATTTTATGGTATTATAAAACACTAAGAAAATATGTCAAGGAGAAAAAAATGGATTGGTACGAATATGAGAATAAAAATGGTGTAAAGTTAGTATACAAAAGATTTTCAGAGTTTCATTCAGTAGCAGTTGGTTTATTTATTAAAACAGGTAGTAGATATGAAAATCCAAAATTGGCAGGTATTTCTCATTTTATTGAACATCTTCTTTTTAAAGGTACAAAAAATAGGTCTTGTAATGAGATAAAAGAAGCAATTGAGGGAGTTGGAGGAAGTTTTAATGGTTTTACTTCAACAGAAGGAACATGTTATTGGATTAAAATTCTTGATAAATATTTAAATTTGAGTTTTGATGTCCTTTCAGATATGATAAAAAATCCTCTTTTAAAACAAGAAGATATTGATAAAGAAAGAAAAGTAATAATTGAAGAGATAAATATGTATAGGGATATTCCTGCAAAATATGTACATGAATTATTTGATAATTTAATTTTTGAGAATCATCCACTTGGGATGCCAATTTCTGGAACGCCTGAAACATTATCAGAAATTAAAAGGGAAGACCTTATAAATTATTTGAATACAAAATATACCGGAGAAAATATTGTTGTAAGTGTTGTTGGGAAATTTGAAGTAAAAGAATTGAAGAAAGTTTTTAAAAAGTTTTTTGAAGATATTGAAAAAAAAGAAAAAAATAAATTTGAAAATTGGGGAAGAGGAGAAAAAGGACCTAAAGTAAAACTTATGATTAAGGAAACGGAACAAACGCATATATCTTTTGGTGGTTTTGCTTATTCTTTTGAAGATGAAAAAAGGTATCCATTAAATGTTTTGAATGTAATTTTAGGTGGGAATATGAGCAGTAGATTATTTAATAGGATAAGAGAAGAACTTGGACTTGCATATGAAATAAGAAGTTTTATAAGGCAATATCAAGATACAGGAATATTCAATATTTCTGCAGGTATATCACCTGAAAATCTTGAAAAAACAGTGGTTGAGATAATGAAAGAATTGAAAAAAATTAAAGAAAAAGGGTTGAAAGATGATGAAGTAGAAAGGAGTAAAAGATTTCTTGTATCACAGTTTTTGATGGGACTTGAAGATAGTCTTGATTATATGTTATGGATTGGAGAACAAAAACTATTGAAGAAAAAAATGGAAAAAATTAATGAGATAGTGAAAAAAATTGAAAAAGTGAAAAGAAAAGAAGTAGAAGAAGTAGCAAAGGATATTTACAAAAAAGAAAATTTATACCTTGCTGTTATATCACCAAAAGGAGATGAAAATAAACTGAAAGAAATTATAGGAGATATTTAAAAGGAGAAAAAGATGGAAACAATACAAAAAATATGGACCAAAAAATGGGAAAGATATTTTGAATTTTATAAGTCATTAGATATTACAGAAAAGATTTTATTTTCTATAATTTTTTCTATCCTCACAGGTATTTCTGCCCAAATTTATATAAAACTCCCATTTACACCAGTTCCCATAACATTACAGACATTTACAGTTTTACTATCAGGAATATTACTTGGAAAAAATTTTGGTTCTCTTTCTCAAATATTTTATTTTTTAGGAGGTATTTCAGGTATTGGATGGTTCTGCGGAGGAGAAGGTGGAATTTTTAGACCGACTACAGGTTATATTATTGGTTTTATTTTTGCCTCATATATTTCGGGTTATTTTACAGAAAAGAAGAATAAAATTTTAGGAATGATATTTGCTTCTTTAGTAATTTATCTATTTGGAATTTTATATCTTTCAATTTTCTTTAATAAAGGTATAAAAAACTTATTTATAATTGGAATTTTACCCTTTATACCTTTTGATATTTTTAAAGCATTAATGGCTGGTTTATTTGCTGAAAGTATTAAATATGGAGGTAAAGATGAAGAAATATAATGTATGTGTTGTCGGTGCTGGTATGGTTGGTAAAAAAATGGTTGAAATATTGATTGAAAGAAATTTCCCTTTTTCAGATTTAAGAATTTTTGCAACAAGAGAAAGAGAAGAAGAAATTTTAGGTAGAAAATTTAAGATAGAAGAAACAAAAATTGAGAATTTTAAAGGAATAGATATTGCTTTTTTTGCGGGAACAGAAGGAGAAAAAGGGGCAAGTAAACTTTTTGGATGGGAAGCAGTAAAGATGGGTTGCATTGTCATAGATAATGGGGCTGATTTTAGAATGGATAATAGAGTTCCGCTTATTGTTCCCGAAGTTAATTCAAATGCCTTGAAAAAACATCAAGGATTTATCGCAAACCCAAATTGTTCCACAATTCAAATGGTTGTCGCTTTATATCCACTTCATCTTGAATTTGGATTAAAAAGGGTAATTGTTTCAACATATCAAGCAGTTTCAGGAACAGGAAAAAAAGCAGTTGAAGAACTTCAAAAACAAGTTGAAAATTATGTAAAGGGCGAAAAATTAATAAATGAGGTGTATCCATATCAAATTTTTGGGAATATTATACCTGAAATTGGTTCTTTAAGTGATGAATATACTGGTTATTATACAGAAGAAATAAAGATGATTAAAGAAACAAGAAAAATAATGGAATTACCTGATTTACTTGTTTCGGCAACTACTGTTAGAGTTCCAGTATTTAATGGACATTCAGAAAGTATAACAGCACAGTTTGAAAAAAATCCTGATGTAAACAAAGCAAGAGAAATACTTGAAAAATCTCCCGGGATAAAAGTTATTGACCAACCTGAAAAAAGTTTATATCCTGTTCCACTACTTGTTTCTGGAAAAGATGAGGTATTTGTTGGTAGAATTAGAAAAAACCCTGCATTAGAAAACTCTCTTGACCTTTGGGTTGTTGCTGATAATATAAGAAAAGGAGCCGCTTTAAATGCTATCCAGATTGCTGAAAAAATGATTGAAATGTCCCTTATTTGAAAAACTTTTGATATTTTTTCAGATATAAAAAACACTAAAACTTAATTAAAGAAAAAACATTATAATCTTTTAATTTCTCTCGTCCATTTAATTCAGTGAGTTCAACAAGGAATAAAATTTTTTCAACTATACCGCCACATTTTTCTATAAGTTTAACAGAGGCAAATGCAGTTCCACCAGTGGCCAATAAATCATCAATAAGAATAACTTTTTCTCCTTTTTCTATAGCGTCTTGATGTATTTCAATTGTGTCTGTTCCATATTCTAGGTCGTAATCCATTTTTACTTTTTTCCATGGAAGTTTTCCTGACTTTCTTATCGGAACAAAACCCACTCCAAGTAAATATGCAAGAGAAGCACCAAATATAAAACCTCTTGATTCAATAGCAACTACCTTTGTTATATCTTTTGGGGTTTCCTTTTTAAAAGTTTTAATTACTTCTTTAAACGCATCTCCATTCTGAAGAATAGGTGTAATATCCCTAAATAATATACCTTTCTTAGGGAAATCAGGAATTGTCCGAATTAAATTCTTCAAATCCTTCATTTTTCATTTCCTCCCATTCTTCTCTTAATTTTTTTAAACAGATTTTTTTTATCTGGTGAACCCTCTGTCTTGTTACTCCAAGTTTTTTTGCAATTTCTTTATAACTATATTGTATACCATTTTCAAGGCCATAATGCAATTTTAAAACTTCAAACCATATATCAACATTTGCTCTTTTTTCTTTCATTCTTATTCTTTCAAATATTTTATTCAATATATCCTTATTTCTTAATACATCCCACAACCCTTCTGTTTTTTTCTTTTTTGTGTTAATAAGGTCAAAAAGATCAATATCTTTTTCACCATTATAAAAATCAGAAGAAATTATTGTAAAATCATCAGAATATTTTTTTAACTTCTTTATTATGTTTAGAGGTATTTTTAATTCTTTTGAAAGTTCTTCATCTGTAGCATCTCTTCCATATTTCAAATTATAAGCATTATTAATCTCTTCAAATTTTTCCTTAAATTCATGGTATCTTTCAGGAATTTTCAAAATCTCAAATTCTTTCATTATTGCTCTTAAAACAAATCTTTTAATCCAAAAGTAAGCATATGTTCCAAACTTTACTTTTTTTCTAAAATCAAATTTTTCAATTGCCCTCATCAATCCCATATTTCCTTCAGCAATTAAATCAGGAAGGATTTCCGGAGAAAAAGCATATTTTTTGGCTATATGAATTACAAGTCCCTGATTTTTTTTAATAAATTCTTCTCTCAGTTTTTTATCCCCTTTTCTTATTTTTGTTATAATTCTTTTTTCATCTTCAAGAATAGTTTTCTTTGCCATTTTTTATTTAACTAACTTTTTTTTGATTTCCTCTTTTAGAATATTATAATCTACATTTTCTTGAATAATCCCACTTACAAATCTTTCATTTCCTCCACCTTTTATATATTTAGATAAATTTTTTATAACTTCTGTTGCTGAAATTTGTTTTGTAAGTTCATCACCAATTTTAAATACAAAAAAACTTTTCCCTTCTATTTGAGAAATAAGAAAAACAATACCATTTTTAACTTTCTCAACTACTTTGTCTGAAATTTTACCCATATTGTTTTTCCCTTCAATATTTACCTTATCATAAAAGAACTTAATTTCTCTTCCGTTACTAATAATTATTTCTGGATTTTTTAAGATATTTTCAGTAATCTTTTCAATATTTATCGCGATATACTTTTCAATAATTCTCTCTTTTTCCCTTAATTCTTGAAGATTTTTTTCAATTCTCTCAACAATTTTCCCTTCATCTGTTTTCAATAAATTTGAAAGTTTTTTAACAATATCAATAGATAAGGCATAATATTCAAAACATTTCTTATAAGTTATCGCTTCAATCCTTTTTAAATTTTTACCAATAGTTGAAAATGAAATTATGTGAAATAAAAAAATATCCCCTGTGTTTTTCAAATGAGTTCCACCACATACCTCCTTATGAAAATCCCCTGTAAAAACTACTCTTACTTTTTCTCCGTATTTTTCAGTAAATAATGCTATTGCACCTTTTTCAATTGCCTCATTTAAACTCATTTCTTCAACAACTACAGGTACTTTTTCAAAAATTTTTTCTTGAACTTTATTTTCTATTCTCTGAATTATTTCATCATTTATCTCACTGAAACATACAAAATCAAATCTTAATTTATCATCTCCGACATAAGAACCTGCTTGTCTAACTTCTTTACCGATAATCTCCCTTAAGGCATAATGAAGTAGATGAGTTGCTGTATGGTTTATAGAAACTTGCCTTCTAAATTCTTCATCAACAATCAAGTCAAATTCATCACCTATTTTTAAATCATCTATTTTACCCTTTAAAATTTCTCCTATGTGATATATTAAACCCTTTTCATCAATTTGTGTATCAATCACTTTAAAATTAAAATCATTTTTAAAAATAAAGCCCTTATCACCTATTTGCCCTCCTTTTTCTGGATAAAATGGGGTTCTATTAAAAACAAAATAAAATAAATTATCCTCTCCTTTATAAATCCCTGTAAGTATTGCTTTTTCAACAGTTTTATTATATCCTACAAATTCTGTTTCAAGGATTTCATTAGAAGTTAAAATTTTTTCTTTTTTCATTCCTATTTTTGATTTTGTTCGTGATATTTCTTTTTGTTTTTCCATATATTTTTCAAAATCTAACCAGTTAACTTTTTTATTATATTGGAAAGCGAGTTCTTCAATCATATCTTTCGGGATTCCATAAGTATCATAAAGTTTAAACAATGTTTCTCCATTTAATAATTCTTCTCCTTCCTTTTTAACAACTTCAAAAAATATTTTTCTTGAAGAAGAAATTAAAAAATGAAATCTTTCTTCCTCTTCATGTATTACCTTTTCAATTATTCTTTTGTTTTCTTCCAATTCAGGGTATATTTCATTCATAAGGTCTATAACAACTTCTGCTAAATTAAAAAGAAATGGTTCTTTTAAATTTAAATCAAATCCACTTAAACATCCTTTCCTTATAATCCTTCTTAAAACATATCCTCTACCTTCATTTGAAGGCAAAATTCCATCACTTATAGCAAAAACAATTCCTCTTATATGGTCTGAAATAATTCTAAAAGTTCTTTTATTCTCTTTATATGAAAATCCACTTATTTCTTCAATTTTTCTTATAATTGGAATAAATAGGTCTGTATCATAATTTGTTTCAACACCCTGCAAAATTCTTGTAATTCTCTCAAGTCCCATTCCTGTATCAACTCCTCTTCTTTTAAGTGTTAAAAAAGAACCATCTTTTTGTTTATCATATTGAGGAAAAACAAGATTCCAGAATTCAAGAAATCTATCACAATCACATCCTGGTTTACAATCAACTTTCCCACAACCAATATCTGGTCCAAAATCATAATAGATTTCAGTACAAGGACCACACGGACCAATTTCTCCTGCAGGGCCCCAAAAATTGTCTTTTTCTCCCAAAGGAATTAATTTATTTTCTGGTAAAAACCTCTTCCATATATCTCTTGTTTCCAAATCATCTCTAAAATATGAAATCCAAATTTTCTCCTCTGGTATTTTCAACCATTCAATCACAAACTCATATGCCCATTCAATTGCCTCTTTTTTGAAATAATCGCCAAAAGAAAAATTTCCAAGCATTTCAAAAAATGTATGATGTTTACCACTCTCACCAATTTTTTCTAAATCACTATCTTTTCCACCTGCTCTTAAACACTTCTGACAAGAAACCGCTCTTTTATATGGAAGTGGAATATCTGTTGACCAGAATTTTTTAAATTGAACCATACCTGCATTTGTAAAAAGTAAAGTAGGGTCTTCTAAGGGGATTAAACTACTACTTTTAACGATTTTATGACCTTTATTTTCAAAAAATTTTAAATAATCCTTTCTTATTTTCTTGCTTTCCATTTTTTTATTCTATCATTTTTAAGATATTTTTTTCAAATCTAAATCCTTTTCCTTTATTACTTTTTCAATTGTTTCTTCATAAAATCCTCTGCTCTTTAGATTCAAAAAAATTGAATTTATAGATTTATCTTTCATTTTTTCCACTATTTTTTTACATATTTCAAACTCTTTTTTAAAATCGTATTCCTTTTTTAATTTCTCTATAATCTCTTTTTTTATTTTTCTTCTTTCAAGTTCTTGAAGTATATAATAGTAACCTTTCCCTTTATTCTGTAGTTTTTCTATAATTCTTTGTGAAAGGGAAAAGTCATCAATAAATTTTTGTCTTTTTAATTTTTTTAATATTGAAGGTGTTATTGTGGGAAATTTTTCTATTATTTCTTTTTCTGAATAATCCTTTTTACTTAATAATCTTAAAATTTTTCTGTTTAACTCTTCATTCTTCACAAGAAAATACCTTTTATAAAATCATTTTTCACCTTTCAATATAACAAATCTTAATCTATTTTCATATTTAATCTGGACTCGAACGTCTGCATTTTTAGGAATGTTTTTTATCACATTTCTATAATTTGCAATATTTGAAATTTTATTCCCATTTATCATTTTTATCACACTACCTACCTTTATTCCACTTTCATCTGCTGAAGAACCAGGCTCTACATAAGTAACAACTACACCTTCATTATCTTCTATATCATACTGAGATTTAATTTCTTCGGTTAAACTTGAAACTTTTATACCTCTCCACAATTTCTCTTCTTTCCCTTCTACGATTACCTCTTCTGCAGGCATTTCTCCAATTATAATATCTAAAAAAATTTTTTTCTTATCTCTCCATATTCCAATAGAAACCTTTTTTCCAGGATATGTATTAGCGACCTTCATCTGTAAATCTCTAACATCTTCAACTTTTGTCCCTTCATATTCAATAATAACATCTCCTTCTTTTATTCCTCCCCTTTCCGCAGGACTATCTTTTATAACTTCAGCAACAAGAGCACCTTTTATTTCAGATAGTCCAAATGACTTTGCAAGTTCTTCATTTAATGGCTGAAGGAAAACCCCTAAATATCCCCTTGTAACTTTCCCTTTTTCTTTTAATTGTGTAAAAACTCTTTTTGCAAGATTTATGGGGATTGCAAAACCAATACCTTGGGCAACATATGGAGCAACTATAAAAGTATTTATCCCAATAACTTCCCCTTTTATGTTTACAAGCGGACCTCCTGAATTTCCAGGATTAATTGCTGCATCCGTTTGAATAAAATCTTCATACTGAGTTATACCAAAACCGCTTCTTCCCTTTGCACTAACTACTCCAACCGTAACACTTTCTTCAAGACCAAAAGGATTTCCTATTGCAATCACCCATTCCCCAACTTCTATTTTATCAGAATCTCCAAGTTTAACATAAGGTAAAGGTTTACCAGCGTTTATTTTTATTAAAGCAAGGTCTGTTTTAGGGTCTGTCCCTATAACTTTTGCCTCATATTTTTTTTCATCACCAAGCAATTTGACAAGGATTTTATCAACTCCTTCAATAACATGATTATTTGTTAAAATATACCCATCCTCATCAACAATAAATCCGGAACCAAGGCCTTCCTGTTTCTTTTGATATGTCTTTGGTGACTGTCTCCTTCTTCTTGGAATTTCAAAAAAATCTTCAAAAGGGGACCTAAAAAATTCCTCCAAATCACCAAATGGGTCCCAATACCTATAAGTTACAATCTTTTCAGTTGTAATTTGAACTACTGAGGGTTTAACCACCTTTGCCACTTGAATAAAAGCACTCTGCAAAGTTAAAGGTTCATCAATAGCAGTCGGAGTTATTATCCCACGATAGACTTTCTTACTTTCTGTTTTCTTTTCAATAGCAGTATATCCTGTAAAAATAAGAGTGGAAAATAGAAGACCCACAATAAAACCAATTAAACCATTTTTTCTCATATTTGCCTCCTTTAGAATTAATCTTTAAATTGGTTCTTTACTTTATTTATTTAGATGCAATTTTATTAAAAAAAGTTTATTTTATCTTAACCCATTTTCTTTCTTTAATTGACTGTTCTACCGCTTCAAGAACTTCTTGACATTTTATTCCATCATAAAAGTTGGGGCTAGGATTTTCTCCTTTTGCAATTGAATTAAATATATCTGCAACCATATTTACAAAACTTTCTCCATAACCAATTATATGACCTGCTGGCCACCAGTTTCCTGCGTAAGGATGAGAAGCATCAGTTGCTATAATTGTTCTAAATCCTTGAATTCCAGATTGGTCTTCTCTACTATAAAATTCTAATTCATTTAATCTTTCAAGATTAAAAACAATACTACCTTTACTTCCATTTATTTCAAACCTTTGCCCATTTTTTCTTCCAGGTGCGAATCTTGTTGCTTCAAAAGACCCAATCGCTCCATTTTTAAATCTTGCAAGAAATAAAGTCGCATCATCAACATCAACAATACCCTTTTCCTCTGATTTTTCTTTAAATTCACCAAGTCCTGTTTCAAGTTCTTCTTTTTCTTTTAAAACTGGTCTTTCTTTAATAAATGTCTCACTAATCCCAATAACTTCATCAAATTCTCCAACAAGGTACCTTGCCATATCAATTAAGTGAGCATTCAAATCCCCATGAGAACCACTTCCAGCAATTGACTTTTGTAATCTCCAAACAAGTGGAAAATCAGGATCAACAATCCAATCTTGTAAATATACCGCCCTCATATGATAAATTTTCCCTATTTTCCCTTCATCAATAAGTTTTTTAGCAAGTCCAATAGCAGGCAGTTTTCTATAGTTAAAACAAATAGCATGTTTGACATTATATTTTTCAATTGCTTCAAGCATCTCATATGCATCTTTTAATGTGGAAGCAAGTGGTTTTTCACAGAAAACAATTTTACCATTTTTTGCTGCTTGAATTGCTATCTCCTTATGAGCATTTGGTGGGGTTGTAATATCAATTAAATCAATATCTTTTCTTTCAACAACTTTTTTCCAATCAGTTTCATATTCACACCACCCAAATTTTTCTTTTGCCTGACTTACTGCTTTTTCAGTTCTACCACAGATAACTTTCATAATTGGTTTTACAGGTAAATCAAAAAAAATAGAAACATTTTTATATGCAAAAGAATGTGCTTTCCCCATAAACTTATAACCAATAAGCCCAACATTAATTTCTTTCATTTTTCTCCTCCTTTTTTTGATTTTTCAATAATAAGTGAATCTGCTTCTTCTTTTTTTTCTCTTTTTATTAATCCTGCTTTTTCCCTTACTTTTCTGTCAATTTCTTCATAAAAAGAAGGATTTCTCTTTAAGTTTTCAATTATATTTTCAAGTCCCTGACCAAGTGTTTTCCCTTCATAAGAATAATAACTTCCTTTCTTTTCAAAAATACCATAACTTATTGCAGATTCGACCAATGAAGATTCCTTACTTACTCCCTGTCCATAATAAATATCAAGTTCTGTTTCTTTAAATGGTGGAGCGACTTTATTTTTAACAACTTTTACTTTTATTCTGCTACCTACTATATCATTTCCTCTTTTTATACTATCTATCCTTCTTACTTCAAGTCGCACAGAAGCATAAAATTTTAAAGCCCTTCCACCTGGTGTTGTTTCTGGGTTTCCAAAAAATACACCTATTTTTTCTCTTACTTGATTTATAAAAATTGCTGCTGTTTTTGATTTACTTATATACCCAGTCAGTTTCCTTAATGCTTGAGACATAAGTCGTGCCTGAAGCCCCATTACACTATCTCCCATTTCTCCTTCTAGTTCTGCCCTTGGAACAAGTGCTGCTACTGAATCAATTACAACAACATCTATTGCATTACTTCTTATCAATGCTTCTGCTATTTCAAGTGCCTGTTCTCCTGTATCTGGTTGGCTCACTAACATATCATCAATATTAACACCGAGTGCCTTTGCATAATGAGGATCAAGAGCATGTTCAGCATCAATAAAAGCAACTGCTCCTCCTTGTTTTTGTGCTTGTGCTAAAATTTCAAGAGCAAGAGTAGTTTTTCCACTTGATTCTTGGCCAAATATTTCTGTTATTCTTCCTCTTGGAATACCCCCAACCCCAAGGGCAATATCAAGAGAAATAGCACCTGTAGGAATAACTTCAACATCAATCAATCTTCTATCTCCAAGTTTCATTATTGAACCTTTGCCAAACTCCTTTTCTATCTGCGATATCGTCATTTCAAGTGCTTTTTCTTTATCCATTTTTTCTCCACCTCCTTAAAATTAAAATTATAATAACTTTTTACCATATAAAAGTCAAAAATTGTGTCTTCTCCCCCTTTAAATAAAATTAGAAAATTATTGTCTTAGTTTGAACTTAGCAATTATATTGTAAATTGGGCCTTCTGGTATTAATTTACTTTCGTATAAGTGAAAAAAATCAACTTTAAATTTCCCAAATAAAAATTCATTATATTTTTCAAAGATTTCTTTTATAAAGTTAAGATTAGGGACACTTTTAAATCTTGCAATTGTCACATGGGAAA
>JAOAEP010000048.1 GCA_026416755.1 bacterium
AGACAAATAATTGAGAAACCAGATTTTACTATAAAAATTAATGACAAAATTTTTAAACTTAAATCAACCTATTGGATAACTCCTTTACCTGAAAAAAATAATAAAGTTATTGGAAGAGATGAAAAAAAGAGAGTAATAGCAGTAACTACCTCATATGGAAATGGGAAAATTTATGCTTTTGGTACATTTATTGGAAACACTTATGGGAAAGACAAGAAAAATGATAAAAACTTAAAAAACTTTATCTTATATATACTAAAAAAACATAATTGCTTACCTAAAATTATTTTAAAAAATGGAGAAGGAATTATTTATAGATATGGAAGAAGTAATGATAAAACCCTCCTTTTTATAATAAATCCAACTAATAAAAAAGAAGCAGAGTTTCAAATTCCTGAAAACATTTTTAAAGAATCACTAATAGATATAAGGGAAAACAAAAAAATTAAAATTACAAAAAAAGATAAAAAAGGAAATATAAAATTAAAAATAAGACCTAATAGTTGGAATCTTTTTATTTTAGAGTAAATTTATTAAACTTTTTTCCACCTTGTGCCGTAAAGAGTATCTTCAAGGATTATACCTTTTTCTTTCAAAATGTCCCTTATTTTATCTGCTTTTTTAAAATCTTTCTTTTTTCTTGCTTCTTCCCTTTCCTTTATTAAATTTAATATTTCTTCTGGTAGGCTTTCTTGTTTTTTATCAATTATACACAAAACCTTATCAACATCCTCAATAAATTCCCTAACCTCATCAACATTTCTTCTTCCAAATTCACCTTTTGAAAAATAAATATTAACTAATTTTATAAAACCAAAGATGCTTGAAAGTGCTTGGGAAATATTTAAATCATCATCAAGTCCTTCTTTAAATTTCAATTTAGCTTTTTCAATCTCTTCTTTTATTTCCGGATTATATTTCTCATCTCCACATATATTTAACCCTTGATAAAATTCATTATAGTTTTTTATCGTATTTTCTGCTTGTTTTAGTGAATTTTCAGTAAAGTTCAATGGGTCTCTATAATGTGTAGATAAAAGAAGGTATCTAATAGCAAGTGGATTATAACCTTTATTTAGTAAATCTCTTAAGGTATAAAAATTACCTTTTGACTTTGACATCTTTTCACCATTTACAAGTAAATGAGCACAATGAAGCCAATAATTCACAAATTTTTTACCAGTCGCTGATTCACTCTGTGCTATTTCATTTTCATGATGTGGGAAAATATTATCAACTCCACCTGTATGAATATCAAATGTTTCTCCAAGATACTTCATACTCATTGCTGAACATTCTATATGCCAACCAGGTCTTCCTTTCCCAATTTCTGTATCCCACCAAATACCTTCTTCTTCTTTCGCTTTTTTCCATAAAACAAAATCTCTTACATCTTCTTTTTCATATTCATCTGTGTCAATTCTTGCCCCAACTTTTATTTCATTTAAATTTATACCTGATAGTTTACCATAAGAAGGAAATTTTAATATACTGAAATAAATAGAACCATCCTTATAATAAGCATACCCTTTTTCAATAAGTTTTTTTATTAAATCAACCATCTCTTTTATATGTTCAGTTGCTCTTGGTAAAAAATCTGGTTTCTTTAATCTCAATGTATCTATGTCTTCAAGAAAAAACTTTATATACCTTTCTGTGTATTCTTTTAAACTTATCCCTTCTTTTTTTGCTCCCTTTATTGTTTTATCATCTACATCTGTTATATTCATCACTCTTATTACTCTATAACCTCTATATTCAAGATATCTATGTAATAAGTCCTCAAAAACATAAGCACGGAAATTCCCTATATGGGCAAAGTCATAAACAGTAGGGCCACAAGTATACATCTTAACAATTTCATCTTCAATAGGGATAAATTCTTCTTTTCTTTTTGTAAGAGTATTGTAAAACCGTATCATTTCACTCCTTATTTAAAAATATTTTACCATATCTTTTCTCCCCTCTTAAAAATTCAATTTTTGCCAACTTTAAACTTAATTAAAATAATATATTTTATAAACAGAAAAAAAGACAATATTTACAAGTCAACAAAAGATGATAAAATTTGTTTTAAGAGAGAAAAATGTTATTAAAAAATGAAAGACCCAAGATATGAAACATTATTAGGGAAAGGCCCAAAAAGAATTGTTCATTGGGAACATTTTTCTAATCCAGATGCTGCATCATTTATAACAGGAATAGATTATTACCAACATCCTAAAAAATGTATGGAAAAACTTAATGAAATGTATCCTTTTCTTTACTTGCCAGTACCTCAGACCGATGAACCGATAAAAAGACCAGAACAACAGGAAAACAAAGGGAAAGGAAGATGGGGCGCTTCTTATAGAGATTATTGGCAACAAGAGGAGGCAAAATATAATTTTAAAAGTATAGAAGAAATGTTAAAATTCAGTCCACTTAAAAATGCAAATTTTTCATCATGGAAAATTCCTGAAGCAGGTGATTATACAAACGAAGAGGTGATATATCAAAGATTCAGGAAAAAATTTCCAGAGGAGTGGCAAGATAAACCACCTGAAGGAATGTGGGAAGCGTCAATAGGTTTTTATAATACAATGTTTATGTGGCCAATACTTGTTTTTGGATATGAAAATTTTTTAAATATATGTCTTGAACCTGAATTTGAAAGAATTATGGAAGAATTTGCAGAAATAAATAGACGAGTATTCCGTGCAATTAGTAGATTACCTATTAATTGGGTTTGTTGTCATGATGACATCGTTACCACAAATGGCCCTCTTGTAAGTCCCAATTGGATTAGAAAATTTATATTCCCAAGATATGAAGAGTTTTTTTCTATAATTAAAAATTCAGGTAAACATATTGTTTTTATGTCTGATGGATGTCTTGATATTTTTGTTGATGACCTTATGTCTCTTGGAATTAGGGGGATTATAACAGAACCATATACAAATATTAAAAAAAATTGCCAAGAAATATAAAGATTGTTTTTTAGCAGGAGAAGGTGATGTAAGAGTTTTAATGAGAAATAATTATGATGAAATAAAAAACATAGTTTTATCAATGGTTGAAACTAGTAAAATTTGTGGTGGATATATGATGTGCATAGGCAACCATATAGCTTATACTGTACCTCCTACAGCGGTTAAGATATATTTTGACCTTTCTTCTGAATCTGGTTATAAATAAGTTTAAATGACCTCAAAAGTCTCTTCCCCTCATCTAAAATAAATTTTGACATATTTTAAAAAAACAATAAAATTATATTTCAGGAAAGGAGTAAAATTCAAATGGAGAAGATTAGAATTTTAATAACAGAACCTTTTGAGAAAGAAGGGAAGGATATCTTAATAAAAGAAGGTTTTGAAGTTCAAGAAGTTGGGAAAATTTCAACAGAAGAATTAGTAAATATAATTCCTTCTTATGATGTGTTAATTGTAAGAAGTGCAACACAAGTAACAAAAGAGGTAATAGAAAAAGGTGAAAAATTAAAAATTATTGGAAGAGCAGGAGTTGGACTTGATAACATTGATATACAATCAGCGACTGAAAATGGTGTGATTGTTATGAATGCTCCAGAAGGGAATACTATCTCTGCTGCAGAACATACTATAGGACTAATTTTTTCATTAGCAAGAAATATACCAAATGCAAATCAAACATTGAAAAATGGTAAATGGGAGAAGAAAAACTTCCTCGGAACTGAACTTTATGGAAAGACACTTGGAATTGTTGGTGTAGGAAGAATTGGAAG
>JAOAEP010000053.1 GCA_026416755.1 bacterium
AATCTTCTCCTGGACCAAACTGTGTTGGATTAACAAAAATACTCACAACAACAAAATCACATTCTTTTTTTGCTCTCTGTACCAGAGAAATATGCCCTTTATGTAAATATCCCATAGTTGGTACAAAACCCACAATCAAACCCTTCTTTTTAACCTCACCTATTTTCTTTCTAACATCTACAACTTTTCCCAACACTTCCATTTTACCTTCTCCCAATATTTATTATAAATTTTGAAATCAGTTTTTACTTTTCTTCAACAGAAATAAAATGTAAGTGTTTTGGTATATTACCACAACTAACTTTTTTCACCATTATATCACTTTTTTCCATTCATAAAAACTTCCACTTTTGAAAATCTCTCCTCCTTTCATATTTGTAATATCTTTATTATCTTTCACCCACTCTCCCTCATTCCTACGTGCTAGGTATAAAATAGAAACTAGAGATAGACAAGGCATTTTATGACACCATCTCTATATTCTGCTACAAGATTTAATGCTTCCTCTAATTCTTCAAAAGGATATCTGTGTGTTATTATTTCTTTAAAAGGAACTTTAGAATTTTTAATCATATTTAAAGCAATTTCTGTACAAAAAGCACTTCTTCTTACATTTATAAGTTTCAATTCCTTTCTTCTCATAATATGCGCTTCAAATTCAACCGTATCTTCTGCAGGTATTCCAACCAGAAGACATTTTCCTCCAATTCTTGATGTATGTATCACCTGCCTAAATGTCTCTCTTTTTCCTGCTGATTCAAAAGAAATATCAACTCCTCTTCCATCTGTCATTTTTTTCACAATATCTACAATATTTTCTTTTCCTGCATCAACTGTAAAATCTGCTCCAATTTTTTTTGCAAATTCAAGTCGTTCTTTTATTAAATCTGACACAAAAATTCTATATGCACCGCTTTCCTTTACTGAAAATAAAATTGATAATCCAATTGGTCCAACTCCTAAAATTGCAACGTCATCTCCTATTTCAATCTGACTTAATTTAACTGAATAAATGCCTATTGCTAAAGGTTCTGCCAGGACTCCTTCTTCAAATCCAAGTCCTTCGGGTATCTTTATTAGATTACTTTCAGGCATCACAATATATTCTCTAAAAGCACCATCAATAGGAGGAGTTCCAAGAAATTTCACATTAGGACAAGTATTAGGTTTACCTTTTATACAGGATTCACATTTACCACAACTTATACCTGGTTCAATTGCTACTTTATCCCCTTTTTTCAAATTTTTTACATTCTCCCCGATCTCCACAACTTCACCACTTGCTTCATGTCCAAGAATTATCCTATCTTTTACAATCTGGTCTCCAATTCTTCCTTCCAGAAAGTAATGGACATCAGAACCACAGATTCCAACACATCTAATTCTTACAAGAACATCATCTCCTTTTTTAATCTCTGGGATTTGCCTTTCTTCAAATATTATCCTTTTTTTATCAATTAAGTAAGCAACTCTCATTTTCTTCGCTTTACAAAGTAATTTTTGAATATTTCTCAGCAAAATCACCCAATAAAGGTAATTTAATATATTCTCCTTTAATTGATTTTACAAGCAATATAATCCAAACCACAACTGAAAATAAATATGCTATTGGATAGAGAATTATACTTAAGAATTTACCTATAAAAGGGAGGGAAGAAATAACAGTGATAATTATAAAAAGAACCATTGTAGCACCTGAAAAAAATATACTTTGCATAGCATTAAATTTCACATATTCACTCTTTTTCTCTGTTGAAAAAATTATCAATCCAGAAACCCATCCGAATAAGTAAGCAATAAAACTTAAAAATTTATCTCTTTCCTCCATTTTCTCTCTTTTTTTCTTCATTAAAAATAATCTTATAAAAATTCTTTAAAATTATAACATTTAAAAATAAGAATATCCATACTTATTTTAACTTCTCTTTTTCATTTTAAGTTAAAGGAAGTGAGGGCTCAATTATTTTTATTTTTTTCCAATGTCCCTTTAAAAATCTTGATAAAAAAATTATTCCGAGCGTTATAACATAAAATGTAGCAATTGCCCAACTTATATATATCCCTGCATTAAAAAAATAAACAGAAATATAAAGAGGCAAAAGGAAACCAAAAATTGAAAGAATTAAAAAAACCTTCATTATAAATCTTGTATCTCCAGCGCCTCTCAAACCAGAAAGGAAAATTACATTCATAGTATCAAAAACTGAGTAAAAAGCAACAAATTTCAAAAGGATAATTGTTAAATTCCTGACATTTTCAAAATCTGCCATATAAATTTTGGGTTTAAAAAACTTAATATAAAAATCTGGAAAAACAACATAACTTAAAGCAATTGAACACATATAAATAAAAGTAATTAAAAAACCCATATAAGTTATCTTTTCTCCAATTTCTGGTTTTCCTTTTCCTATATATTGACCAACAAGTATTGAAACACCTGTCCCTATTCCTATCATTGGCATAAAAGCAATAGTATTTATATTAAAAGCAATATTTGTTGAAGACAGAGGAATAACTCCAAGTTTTCCAATTATAAGTAAAAAAATTGACCAAACAGAAATATCAAGAAAAAAATGAACCCCATTAGGAATTCCATATTTCAATAGATTTTTGAAAAGTTGAGAATTAAATTTAAAGTGAGTTATTCCAAAACTTATGTTTCTTTTTTTAAAAAATAAAAAGATATAAACAAATAGTGCAAAATAACCAGAGATGACAGTCGCAATCCCAGCTCCTTTTATACCCATTTCAGGGAAAATCCATTTTCCGAAAATCAATAAATAATCAAGTATTAAATTTATTGATGTCTGAAAAAAACCTACAAGTAATACAATATTTGTTTTACCCCTACCTGAGAAAAAAGATGAAAAAGAAATTGAAGCAATCGCAGGAAAAGCACCAATACACAAAATCTGGAAATAAATTATTTCAAAATATAAAACTTCCCTTTCGTGTCCAAAAATATTAAATAAATTTGGTGCAATAGGAATAAGGAAAAGGTGAAATATCCCTCCTATTAATGCCCAGTATAAACCTTGCCATACGACTTTCCCTATTTTTTCATACATTTTAGCCCCATAATATTGAGCAATAAAAGTATTTATAAAAGAGGCAGTACCAATAAAAATGCTTGAAGTTGCTAAATTTAAAAAACTTGCTGGTAAAATTGCTGCAAGTGTTTTAACTGAGTACCATGAAATGAACATTCTGTCAACAAAGTGCTGAATTGTCCATATACTTGAACTTATAATTAAAGGAAAAGAGATTTTTAAAAGTTCTCTAATTAGGGATTTCATAATTATTTTTAAAAATGTTTTTTATTTATTCTTTTTCTTAAAGATATATTTTTTCAGAATATTGGTTAAATTAGAAGCAATTTCTTCAAAACCACTTATTGATGGATGAATTCTATCCGCGGTCAGACCTTTTATATCTTTCAAAACTTTAACTCCAGATATATGTATCACATTTTCTTTATTTATTTCTTTTACCTTATTTTTTACAATTTCTCTAAACTTTTTCTGTTTTTTTTGATTATCAAAATCCATATAAAAAGGAAACATGTCTACAAAAAATAAATACTTTTCACTTTTTTCTTTAACTATTTTTTCAACAAAATAATCAACTCTCTTTTTAAACTCTTCTACTTCAAATCCACCCACCATATTCACTCCAAGTTCAAAAACTGCAAATTTCCAGTCATCCCTTTTAGCAATATAATCAGCAATTTCTTTTTCAAGATGACATCCTCCTCCAAGACCAAGATTTATAGCATCAATTCCAAGAATATGGGCTATTCTTGCAACATATGTATAACTTGGGATAATTGAAAAAGCACCATGTGTTATTGAAGAACCATAGGCAAGAAATTTAACATCAGGTGTCTGAGTTTTTTCAGGAATTTGAAAATCGCCCTCCATCTCTATAATTATTAAATCAACTATATGGGGAAGTAAAATTCTAATAAGTTTCGGGTCAAATTTAAGTTTTTTTCTTCTTGCAAGTTCTTCAAGTTTATATAAGTCATCCGGATATTGAACTTCTATTTCTACAGGATTTTCATTTATAAAATACCATGTATTAAAAAAATCACCAAAATAAATTTCACATATACCATTATACTTTGCTATCTCCTTCTTTGCTTTCATAGTTATTTTAGCTTTTTCACTTTTTAAGTTGAATCTAATTTCACATCCTGCCGGCATAAGGGCTCTTGTTTTAGCATTATTATTTAATTTTTCCCTCACCTTATTAGGGACTCTGGAAAACTGAATCCCATCTTTTGTTTCAAAAACTTCTTCTACATTATACAACTCAACATTTTTATAAATCATTTTTTAAAACTATATTAAAAAAATTGTTTTATAATATTAGAAAGGTTATATCCCATTTCTTCCATACCAAAAGGTGATGGATGTAAAATATCATATGTTAATCCTTTTAAACTCTTTAATACGTCAAAACCAGAAATATGAATTACGTTGTTTTTATTTATTTCTTTTACCTTATTCTTAACAACCTCTCTAAATTTTTCTTGTTTTTCTCCATTCTCAAAATCAAGATAAAATGGATAAATATCTATAAAAAATAATTTTTTATCCTTCTTTTTATTAACAATCGTCTCTATAAAATAATCAACCCTTCTTTCAAACTCCTCTACTTCAAAACCTCCAACCATATTAATTCCAAGTTCAAAAGTCCCAAATTCCCAGTCATCCCTTTCAGCAATATAATCAGCAATCTCTTTTTCAAGATGTGCTCCACCACCAAATCCAAGATTAATTAGATCAACATTTAATAATTGAGCCGTCTTAAAAACATAAGTTCCAGTTGGTCTTACTGATGTCGCTCCATGCGTTATAGAAGAACCATAAGCAAGATATTTTGTCTTCGGAACTTGTTCTCTATCAGGTGGTTTCATTTCTCCGTTTATATCTATTATTTTTGTTATAAGTAAATGGGGTAAAACTACCCTTACAACTTTGGGATCAAAAGGAAGATTTTTCTCAATTGCAAGTTTTTCAAGTTTTTCAATATTCTGTGGATATTTTATTTCTATTTCTGTCGGTTCATTTTTAATTAATCGCCAACTTTCAAAAAAATCACCAAAATAAATCTCACATATTCCATTTCCATTAAATCCCTTTAGAATTATTTTTGCAAAATCACTTTTTAAATTAAATCTAATTTCACATCCAGCAGGATAAAGAGAGGCATTTTTAGCATTCTCATTCAATTTATCTCTTACTCTTTGAGGTATTCTTAAAAGTCCTATTTCATTCCCTTCCTTTAGTATATCTTCTACATTATAAAGTTCAACATTTTCATATATCATTTTTTATTTTCCTTTCTTTAAGGTTTTAATTTTAATAATTTAAGTTGGAAAAGTCAAAATTTTGTTAAAAAATTTTCTATTTTTTATAATTAAAGAATAGTTTAAAATCAGTATTAAAGGAGTTCTGCAAGAAGAATATTTAATCTTAAATTAAGTTTGACTGTATAAGTTTCTGCTATCTTTCCTTTTACATCTGGAGAAGGAGGAACTTCAAATTTTGCATCCAAGTCAATTAAAAAGTCACCTTTAAAATCTTTTATTTTCCCTTCTATTTCATCAAAATTAAAATTTCCCTTGGAATTATTTTTTCCTTCAAAGGTTATTGTAATATCTTTATTTTTCTTTTTCTCTTTTATTGTGTGAATACCTGTTAATTCAATAGAAGAAGTATTTCCTTTTTTTAAATATAGATAATTAAACTCAAGAGCACACATTTGTATCCCTGGTAATTCAAAAGCGGGCATCCTCTGTTTCCATTTTTTACCAGAGACAACTTTTTCCGGAAAATTTGGAAGAAGTTTTAAAACTTGAGTTAAAGATAAGATTTTCCCATTTACTTCATCTATTTCAATTATTTCACCATTTTTTTTCATTTTAACAATACCTGATGAAATTAATGAAGAAACGCTTGTTTCTGAATTTGTTATATCTTCAAGTTTCTGTTCATCAATTTTAACTAATGTTTTAAAAGGTACAATTTTAAGGACATATATATCATCTTCCATCCCCAACATCTCAAACTTTAAATTTCCTTTTATAAAAATATTAAGTTTTTCATTTGTTCCTGGATAATTAAGAGAAACTGTTCCTTTTATTTGAAATGAATAATTAAGAGGTTTATCTTTTTGAAATTTATATTCTGGGTTTGAAAATATAAAGAAGTTAATAATGAAAAAAATTATAATTAGTTTTTTTATCACTCAATTCTCCTTCACAAATTCATTTATTCTTTCAACCGCTTTTTTCAAATTTTCCATACTTGTTGCATATGATATTCTTATATAATTGTCAACACCAAACTCACATCCTGGTACAACTGCAATAAGTTTTTCTTCTAAAAGTTTATTTGCAAATATTTGTGAATCCATGTTTTTAAAATTTAGAAACATATAGAAAGCACCTTCTGGGAAAGGATAAATAACTTCTTTTGTCAGATTTTCAACAAGAAAATCCCTTCTTCTTTTAAATTCTTTTATCATATTTTTATATAATTTTTCACCTTCCTTAATAGCATAAAGAGATGCTTTTTGAGAAATACTTGAAGGAGCAGAAGTACTTTGTCCTTGTATTTTACCAATAGCATCAGCAATTTCTCTTTTAGATGCAGAATAACCAATTCTCCAACCAGTC
>JAOAEP010000042.1 GCA_026416755.1 bacterium
TCTTCTTTGTTTGATATTCCTTATGTGTGTAAAAATAAAGTTTTTATAGTTGAAGAAAAAGATGTAATAAAAATAGGAGAAATAAATCTTGAAGTTATACATACTCCGGGTCATACTCCTGGAAGTATCTGTCTTAAATTTGATAATATTCTTTTTACAGGAGATACAATATTTGCAGATGGAATTGGCAGAACCGACTTTCCAGAAGGCAATGAAGGCAAATTAATAAAATCAATAAAAGAAAAGATTCTCCTATTACCTGATGAAGTTATTATTTACCCTGGACATGGAGAATCTACAAAACTAAAAGATTTTAAAGATTGGTTTTTATAAGAATGAAACCATTAATAGGTATAAGTAGTTTACATTTTAATTGGACAGATTTTCAAAATGCTTTTGAAAGATGTGTAACTGAATTTAAATTTGAAGTTATTGAATTTTCATATTCTAATTTTTTTCAAGAAAAAGAAATTTTACAGATAAGAGAACTTAAAAGTAAATATAATGTAAAACTGGGTTTACATATATGGGATAACATTCCTGAAATTGGCAAAGATCTATCAATTTTAAAGATGAATGATTATTTAAATATTTGTTTAACTGCAGGATTTGATTTTATAACTGCTCATCTTGGAAAATATTCTGAAAGACAGATAGGTTTAAATATTGTTTTTGAAGTTTTGGGAAAAATAATCCCTTTATATGAGAAAAAAAATGTTATTATATGTATTGAAAATCACTATGTTGATGAACTTGGAAATTGTCCAGAAGAATTTCTTTATTTATTTGAAAAAATTTGTTCTCCTTCTTTAAGATTTTGTTTTGATTATGGACATGCAAACTTAACAGACAATATTTTTGAATTTATAGAAAAACTTTATCCTTATTTTGGTCTTGCACATATTTCTGATAATGATGGAAAAATAGACCAGCACATATATTATGGAGATGGAAATATTAATTGGAAGGAAGTTCTAACTTATACTCTAAAAAAGGGCTTTTTAGGTCCATATATAATAGAATTTGGTGGTAAAAAAGAAAATATAGAAAAAATTAGGAAATTTGAATTAGATTTAAAAAATCTATATAAAGAATTTTTTATTTAAGAACTTATTTCTTTTATAAATTTGATATATTCAGAAAATTCTCCAATGTCAATTAAATTATGTGAATCAGAACCAAAAACAATTTCTACTTCTTCCTCCCTGCACATTTTAAAAAATTCTTTTTCTGGATAATAATGATGGAAATTGACTTCTGCTTTTACATTTCCATCTTTTAAAATTTTTATTACATCTTTATAAATTTCTTTTGGTGTTTCTATTTTTTTTCTAAAGAAAAATCTGAATGGATGAGCCAAAATATTAATTCTATTTTCAACAAGTTTTTCAACAGCCCATAAAAAGTTTTTTATTGTAATATTTTTACTTACACACATCTCTTCTGGTAAATAATGGACTGCACCAATAAGAATTTCAAAAAAATTTCTATCTTCTTCAAGAAGTGTAATATTTCCTTCTTTATCAATCTCAGCCTCTAAACCTATCCCTCCAATTGGACTATTCAATAATTTAAATCTTTTCACATATTCTCCAATTCTATCTTTATTTTCTTCCCTCTGTTTTTTTATTAAAGAGGTGTTATTGAAAAATTTAAAGTTCCAGTAATCATCAGGAGATAAATATAACTGCCCTGCATGCTCAGTGAAGTAAATCTTTTTAACTCCAAATAAATTACACCTTTCAATAACTTTTTCCATACTAACATCTTCAGCACAATAACCAAATTCTGTATGACAATGATGATCAATAATTTCAATATTATTTTTTAAAAAGCCCTCTTTTATTTTTATATCACTTCCAATTTCTAATTCAAAATAATTAAAAGGTTCTTCACAAACAGCAGGTAAAACAAAATAATATATTCCATCCTTATTAAATAAATTTATACCTCTATGATAATGCCCACTTATTGATAAAAACACATTGTTTTTTCTATAAAGATTATGTATCTTTTCTGAATAGTTTATATTAAATGGATAGTCACTCTTAATCTCTGGTTGAATAATATAATGCTGGATTACAATTACTTTCTTGCCAGGATTATCCTTAATTATTTTTTCAAAAACTTCTATTTCGCTCTCATCCCTATAACATCTATCATCTTCATAATATTTATCATAAAAAACATAAAACAGAAATTCATCATAAATCAAAAACTTATATTCTTTAAAGAATTTCTTGAATCTGTCTAAATCAAAATCATGATTACCAGGTGCAACAAGAATTCCTTTAAAATTACTTTCCTGAAGTATTTTTTTTATTTCGGAATAATCTTTTTCTACATCAGGACTTTTACCATCATCAAGTAAATCTCCACCTATTATTATGACATCTATCTTTTTTTCACTTATCCTTCTTATTATTCTCTTTAAAATTTCAACACCAAATTTAACCTTTCTTTCAGGGATTTTAGAGATACCATTACTGTTATAGTGTAAATCACTTAATAGAAGCAATTTCATTTTCAATGTTTAAAATGTCTTGTTCCTGTAAAAATCATTGAAATACCAAGTTCATTACATTTCTTTATTACCTCTTCATCACTTTTTGACCCACCTGGTTGAATTATTGCACTCACTTTTGCTTTACCTGCAACTTCTATACTATCTGGAAAAGGGAAAAAGGCATCGGATGCAAGAACAATAGGTTTTGGTATTCTTTTAAAATTGTCTTTCATTTTCATAACTGCAATTCTTGTTGAATCATATCTTGACATTTGCCCTGTCCCAATTCCAAGTGTCTGATTTTTTGTTGCAATCACTATTCCATTTGATTTTATAAATTTGCAAACAATCCATGCAAATTTAAGTCCCTCAATTTCATCTTCTGTTGGTTTTTTCTCAGTTACAACTTCAAATTTTTCATAATCGATTTCATCGGGTGTCTGAATTAAAAATCCATCTACAAGAGTTCTAAAATCATATTTATACTTTATTTTTTCAGGACATTTTATAACTCTCAAATCTTCCTTTTTCTTGAATATTTCAAGTGCTTCCTTATCATAATCAGGAGCCACAATTATCTCATAAAATTTTTTTATAAATATTTCAGCAAGATTTTTATCTACTTTTCTATTAAAACCTACAATCCCTCCAAAAGCACTTATAGGGTCACATTCAAGTGCTTTCTGATATGCTTCTTTTATATCATTTCCTATAGCAACTCCACATGGATTTGTATGTTTTATTATTACACATGCAGGTTTTTCAAATTGACAGACAAGGTTATATGCACTTTCCATATCAAGAAGATTATTAAATGATAATTCTTTACCTTGAAAAATTTCTCTTTTATATTCCTTATCAACAAATCTATACCATGCACCCTTTTGATGTGGATTTTCCCCATATCTTAAATTTTGGACTTTACTTAACCTTAAGTCAATATCTACTGGAAGAACTTCTTTTTCAATTTTATCTCTAAAGTATGAAGAAATTACAAAATCATATCTTGAAGTCAATCTGAAAACCTCTTTTGCACACTTAAAAGAAAATTCCTCACTCACACACCCATTATTATTTTCCATCTCTTTAATAAATTCATCATAAAAAGAAGGGTCTGATAAAACACATACATATTTATAATTTTTTGCACCCGCCCTTATCATTGTTGGACCACCTATATCAATATTTTCAATTATTTCTTCATCATTTTTCCCCATTTTTAATGTTTTTTCAAATGGATAAAGATTACAGATAATAAGCTGAATTGGTTGAATTTTATTTTCAATAATCTGTTTTATATGTTCTTCTTTATCCTTAATCGAAAGGATTCCTCCATAAATTTTAGGATGAAGTGTTTTTACTCTTCCATCAAGTATTTCTGGGAAACCAGTAAACTGACTTACCTCAATAACTTCTATTCCATTTTCTTTTAGTATTTTTGCTGTTCCTCCAGTTGATATTATTTCAACATTATACTTCTTTAAAAATTTTACAAGTTCTACAATTCTTGTTTTATCAGAAACGCTTACAATTGCTCTTTCTATTTTTATCATATGCACCTCCATAATTTTAATATAACCCTTCCTGTTTTTCTAAAATCTTCTGAATTTCTTTTGGATTTACTTTATCTACAGAAATATTTTTATCTAAAGCAATATATGCACCAATTCCAGCAGAATGTCCTGTTGCAATACAAGTCGCCATAACTCTTATTGAACTCATTGCTTTATGATCTGCTGAAATACATCTACCAGCAACAAGTAAATTTTTTGAACCGATTGGAATTAAACATCTATAAGGGATACTAAACCAATCATTTTTTGGTGGCCGAAGAGAATCTTGAGAAGGCAAATAATCTTTATGTTTATCAAGTATTAAACAATATTCTTCAGTTTTACACTCTTTTATGCATAAATGTACATTTTTTGTTCTTCCAAGTGGACAATGTATATCAATCCAATAAGTTCCCCTTGCAATACTATCTTCTTGTTTTTTCCCTTTTAAAATATCTTCTCCAGTTAATATATATAACCCCTTTATCTGCCTTGTTTCTCTTACTCCTATATTTGGAGGTAATTGAGAAATGTAAGAGTTTTCAAACCCAGGAACATTTTCTTTTAAAGTTTTCCAATATTTATAAATTTGCTTCCTTATTTCAATTTCTCCATTTGTAAGGTCAAAAATATCTGTCCCATCTCCAGAAAATCTCATTACATTAAAAGACCTTTCCCCTTTTCTAATAGTACTTCCCTTCCCTCCAAGTCCAATATTATAAATTTTTAACTCACCTTTCTCCCTTAATCTTTTTAATAAGTTCCCTGCTTCCTTAATCACTTCCTCTGTTAATTTGGCTTCATCAATTCCAGCAATTTTAAACATACTTCCCATTGACTGAGTTTTTCCATCAAAAGGTCTACCTTTTGTATATTCAAATTTAGAAAAATAAGCAATATCTGCATCTCCAGTAGCATCAATAAATATTTTCCCTTTAATTTTCATTTTCCCACTCTTATTAGCAATTTCAATTTCTTTTATTTCTCCATCAATACACAAAGAATCACAAACAAAAGAATGGTATAGAATTTCAACTTTTTCTTCAAGAAGTAATTTCTCAGAGGAGATTTTAAGTATTTCTGAATCAAAGGATATCCCATATTTTTTAAAAGCATTTTCCCATTTTTCACATCCTTCCATTTTGTTTGTTTTTTCAATTAAAAACTTTAAAAATCCACTAACAGCAGGTTCTTCTTCATTTAAATAGTGTCCAAGAATACTCCCAACCAATCCAGCAGTTGCCATTCCACCAAGAAAACCATACCTTTCAATTAATAGTACTTTTGCACCAAGTTTAGCACAAGCCCATGCAGCAGCCATCCCGGCAGGACCACCACCCATAACAATAATATCTTTTTCCATTTATTCGCCTTTTTAAATCGTAAAATTTCCTAAAATGATATAATTTATATGGAAAATGGTCAATATATTCAGAAAAATAGAAAAATTTGTTAAAAAAGAAAATTTAATTAAAGAGGGTGATAAAATTTTACTTGCAGTATCTGGTGGTCCTGATTCTGTTTTTCTATTTCATTTTTTTATTTATTTACTAAAAAAGAGAAAAATAGATATAAAAGTCACTTACATACACCATCATTTAAGAAAAGAGGCAGATAAAGAGGTTGAATTTGTAAAAAATTTATCAAATATTTATGGGATTGAATTCATCAGAGAAGATATTAAGATTGAAGAAAAGAAAAATATTGAAAAAACTTTAAGAGAGAAAAGATACAAAAAACTTTTTGAAATTGCTATAAAAACAGGATGTAATAAAATCGCAACTGGACATACTCTTGATGACCATATTGAAACATTTTTTATAAACTTTTTTAGAGGTTC
>JAOAEP010000044.1 GCA_026416755.1 bacterium
AAGTGGTGGTGTACCTATAAGATTATGCAATGAGGATATACATTGTGCAGAAATCGGAGAAGAAATAATTTCTGGAGATATATGCCCATTAATAAAAGCAATATGTGGAAATATGTTACAAACTGATTTAAATAATATAGACCTTTTTGTAGTAGTTGGCTCTTGTGATGGGAAGACAAAACTTGCTGAGATTTTAAGTCCTATTTTAAAAGATATTTATTTTATTGATATTCCTGGAAATAGCGATTACAAGGAAAGTATTGATATATGGGAAAATTCTTATTTAAAGTTTTATGAGTATTTACAGAAAAGATTTAATACAAAACCAAAAAGAAAGGACCTAATTGATATATGTAAACTCACAAATGAAAGAACAAAAATCTTCAGAAAAATTTATGATTTAAGAGCAAAAAAGGTAGGAATTATGAACTCTTTTGATTATTTTATAATGAGCAATGCTTCTTTTTTCTCCCAGGTGGATGAATGGACAAAAAATGCATATACTTTATACGAGGAAATGAATAAAATAGAAATAAAAGAAAATAGATATAATAAAAAAATACTTCTTGCAGGTCCACCTATAATCTTCCCTAATTTTAAAGTTCTTGAAATACTTGAAGAAATTGGTTGTTATGTGGCTTGTGATATAATGTGTTCTGCTTTTGGACATCTTTTTAATCCGGTAGAAATAGATGAAGAGACAGAAAGAAGCATTATAAGAACATTAGCACTTAAATATATTGCTCCAAGTTTGTGTTCTTGTTTCATTGGGATTGACAAACTTATAAATGCTATTTTAGAACTTGTTGAAAAATATAATATTGATGGTGTAATTTATTATAATTTGAGATTATGTAATGTTTTTGAAATGAATATACCAATTTTAAGAAATATTTTAAAGGAAAAAGGTATACCATTTTTATCTTTAAAAACAGATTTAAGTAAAGAAGATACAGGGCAGTTAAAAACAAGAATTGAAGCATTTTTAGAGATGATAGGTTAAAAATGGGAATAAAAGTAGGAATAGATATTGGTTCTGTTACAACAAAATGTGTTATTGTAGAAAATGGAATTATAAAAGGAAAAGCAATTATAAGAACAACCCCAGAAACAGAAAAATGTGCTGAATTTGTTTTTAAAAAGAGTATTGAAGAAAGTGGAATAAAAGAAGAAGATATTGAAAGTATTATATCAACTGGATATGGAAGAAGAACATTTAAAAAAGCAAAGAAAGTTATAACAGAAATTTCTGCTGTTGCAATTGGTTCTTATTTTTTATCAGGCAAAAAGAAATGTATTGTAATTGATGTTGGAGGGCAGGATACAAAAGTTGTTGAAGTTGGTGAAAATGGAGAAATAATTGATTTTTTGATGAATGATAAATGTGCTGCTGGAACTGGAAGATTTTTAGAAATGATGGCGAATGTTTTTGGAATAAATATTGAAGAGTTCTCAAATCTTGCATTAAATTCAAAAAATCCAGTAAAAATAAATTCAACATGTAGTGTATTTGCTGAAAGTGAAGTTGTATCTCTTATTACTTCAAATACGCCAAAAGAAGATATTGCAGGGGGTTTGTTTATTTCAATTTCTTCAAGGATTGCGGGAATGGTAAGACAATTTCCTCATAACGATAATATAGTTTTCTGTGGTGGAGGGGCCAAAATTCCTGCTTTGAAATCATCTTTAGAAAAAATACTTGAAAAGGAAATAATTGTTTTGCCAGAACCACAATTTGTTGTTGCTTTTGGTGCTGCCTTATCTGAATAGTTTATCTCCCTTTTGGTTTTATATCTGTGTTTACTTTAATTAGTTTTTATAATTTAAAATTTCTATAATATTTTCAATTAATTTTTCAACTATTATTTCTTCTGAGTATGTTCCTATTATTTTACCTTTTTTAAATAATACCCACTTTTTATTCCCTCCTGCAATACCTATATCTGCTTGCTTTGCTTCACCTGGGCCATTTACTTCACAACCCATAACTGCTATTTTGAGATTTTTTATTCCAGAATATTTTTTTTCAATGTTTTTTATTCCTTTTTTAACTCTATCCAATACCTTATATAAATCTACTTTTATTCTTCCACATGTAGGACAAGATATAATTTCTGGTTCAAAAATTCTTAAATTAAGTGCCTGCAAGATTGATTTTGCTACTTTTATTTCTTCTTCAGGAGGTGCTGTTAAAGAAACTCTAATTGTATCTCCAATTCCCTCATTTAATAAAATTCCAATTCCCAATACTGATTTTGAAATTGCAAGATAACCACTGCCTGCCTCTGTTATCCCAAGGTGTAAAGGGTAATCATAAATTTCAGATATTTTTCTATAAGCACTTATTGTTTCATTAACAAAAGGAGTTTTTAGTGAAATTACAATAGAAAAGAAATCATTATCTTCAAAAAATTTTATTGTATCTTTTGCTGAATCAATTAAAGAACTTCCCAAATCTCCTTTTAATTTAACAGAACCTGAATTTAAACCTATTCTAATAGGGATATTGTATTCTTTGGCTACTTTTATTATTTCTCTAATATGTTTTTTATTAATATTTCCAGGATTTATTCTTATCTTATCTATGCCTTTTTCTATTGATAAAACCGCAAATCGCCAATTATAATGAATATCCGCAACAAATGGAATAGAAAATGTTTTTTTTAAAATAGGTATAGTTTCTGTATCTTTTTCATTTAAAATTGCAAATCTTATTATCTCAGCACCTTCTTCTATCATTTTTTTGACCTGTTTTTTCATTAATAAAATATTTGATGTGGGAACTTTTGTCATTCCTTGAATTATTATTGGATTTTCTCCTCCAATATAAATATTCCCAATTTTTAAAACTTTTGTTTTTCTCATTTAATTTTAATATTTTTTTCAAAAATTCTTCCTATGTCCTGATATGTAATATAAATAGAGAAAAGAATAAGTGTGAAGACTCCTATATTTTGAACTATCTGTAAAATTTTTTGATTCGGCCTTTTCTTTCTTATTTTTTCAATAAAAAGACCGAAAATATGGCCTCCATCTAAAACAGGGTAGGGTATCAAGTTTATTATTCCAAGATTTATACTTAAAATTGCCATAAATTGTAAATAAGTTACAAACCCAACTTTCCAAGCAGATATGGCTATTTCAGAGATTCCAACAGGTCCTGTAAAATGTCTTATAGAAAGTTTTTTCTGAAATAAAAGTTTAAGGCCAATTAAAGTTGTAAATGATATATTATAAAATTCTCTTAAACTTTTAATTACTGCCATATGAAATGGATATTTTTCAAGTTTTTCTTTAGGTAGAATTCCTATTATATATTCAGTTTGCTTTTTACCATCTATTTCAATTACATAAGGTGCTGGTTTTATTTTAAATATTAAAATTTCTTCTCCTCTTTTAACTTCTAATTTTACAGGTAATGTCTTATATTTCTTTGTAAACTCTTTTATTTTTAAGGTTACATCAATCCAACTTTTACATTTCTCATCATTTACCTTAATAATCTCATCTCCTATTTTTAATCCACTTTTTTCTGCTGGAAAATCTTTCACAAATTCACCAATTTTTGTACCTTCATAAGTAATAGTGCCTATCATAAAAACAGGTATTAAAAGGAGAAAGCCAAAAATCAAATTATTTAAAGAGCCTGCAATCAAAATTTTACTCCTTATTCCAGGACTTTTACCCATATATTCCCATTCTTCAAATTTTTCCTTATCTATTTCCTCACCTGCAAGTTTAACATAACCACCAAATGGAATAATAGAAATAATGTAAGTTGTACCTCCTTTTTTCTTTTCAAAAATTTTAGGCCCAAAACCAATAGCAAACTTTTCAACTTTTACTCCATTTCTTTTGGCTACTATAAAATGACCAAATTCATGAATTGTTAT
>JAOAEP010000082.1 GCA_026416755.1 bacterium
CATTCGCTTTATTTTGACTATTCCAAAATTCTCTTTTTTCAAAAATTCTCTTAATTTTTCATTCCTTGAAAGATTATCTTCAATACTAATCCCACCTGTTAGAATAAGCCCTCTAATAACTTGGCAATCTTCTGGAACCCAAAGATATGCTTTAATAATTTGTGGTTTTTCTCCTTCTTTTTTTTCTTCAATCTCAATTTTAAATTTCCAGTATTTTAAAAATTCTTCTTCATCAATATCAATATTTCTTCTTTGAGAATAAATAACTAAACATAGAAAAGAATTGGTGATAATAAATATGTTTTTACTAAAATTGAGCATTTTTATACTGATAACTTTCATTTCTATATCCCTTTTGATAAAGTATAACAATGATACCCTTTCATGTAAATATAAAAAACTGAAAAAAACTGTTTTAAGACGAACTTAATTGTAAAATTATTTGTTAACTTACGAAGTTAACATTTTATTCCCTCATATTTTTTAAGTAATGGATAGAATGGTTTTGTTTTTGGTCAATTTTATTTTTGAGGAATTCCACAAGGTTGACAGGAAAAGTATAAGTTGTAAAATAAAAGAAAAAGGAGGAGAAAAAATGAAAATAAAATCAATTAAAGACAGAAATTATAAAGAGAAAAAAGTGTTTTTGAGGGTTGACTATAATGTGCCTATAGAAAATGGAGTAATTACTGATGATACAAGGATTACAACAACCATACCGACTTTAAATTATCTTCTTTCTCAAGGTGCTTCTTTAATAATTGCTTCTCATCTTGGAAGACCAGAAGGGAAAGTTGTTTCAAAGTATAGTTTAAAACCAGTTGCTGAAAGGTTGTCTCAAATATTAAATAAAGAAGTTAAATTTGCTCCTGATTGTATTGGAGATGAAGTAAAAAAAATGGTTAGTTCATTGAAAGAAGGAGAAATTTTACTTCTTGAAAATCTGAGATTCCATCCAGAAGAAGAAAAAGGAGATGAAAATTTTGCAAAAGAACTTGCTTTACTCTGTGATGCTTACGTAAATGATGCTTTCGGAACATGTCATAGAAAACATGCTTCTGTTTATACTATAACAAAATTTGTAAATGATAGTGCTGCTGGTTTTTTAATTGAGAAAGAGGTTCAGGCCTTGTCAAGATTACTTATAAATCCGGAAAGGCCATTTCTTTTAATACTTGGTGGTGCAAAAGTGATTGACAAAATAAATATGGTAAAAAATCTTTTAGACAAGGTTGATACTATAATTACAGGTGGAGTGACTGCTTATACATTCTGTAAAGCAAAAAACTGGGAAATAGGAGATTCAAAAGTAGAAGATGAGGCAGTACCTGTTGCAAAAGAGATAATTAAAGAGATAAATAAAAGACATCTTGAATTTCATACACCTCTTGACCATGTTATAGTTCAAAAAATTTCAGAGGATGCCCCATATATTATAACAGAAAGAGGAACAGTTCCACATGGATGGATTGGTGTTGATATAGGTCCACAAGCAATTGAAGAATATATTGATTGTATAAACAGAGCAAAGACAATTTTCTGGAATGGACCTATGGGAATATATGAAATTGAAAAATTTGCAAAAGGAACGATTGAATTAGCAAAAGCAATAGCCAAATCAAATGCTTTCTCGGTTATAGGTGGTGGGGATTCTGTGGCAATAGTTAATAAAGCAGGTGTTGCTGATAAGATTTCTTATATTTGTACAGGTGGTGGTGCTTCTCTTGAGTTTATTGAAAAAGGGACTTTACCTTGTATTGAAGTTTTAAAAGAATAAATCACCTCAATAATTTTTTATAAATAAAAGAGGAGGAAGATGAAAAAATCACTTATTGCTGGAAATTGGAAGATGTATAAGACACCAAAAGAATCTATTGAATTTGTGAATAGTTTAATTAAAAACCTAAAAGATTATGAAGATAGAGATGTTCTTATTTGTCCACCTTTTACTTCTCTTTATCCCATTTCACAAATTATAAAAAATTCAAAATTAAAACTTGGTGCTCAAAATGTTTATTTTGAAAATGAGGGTGCTTTTACAGGTGAAATTTCTCCAATTATGTTAAAAGATATTGGAGTTGAATATGTAATTTGTGGCCATTCTGAAAGAAGAAATATTTTTGGAGAAACAGATGAAATTATTAATAAAAAAGTAAAAAAAGTTGTAGAAACTGGTATGAAGGCAATATTATGTGTTGGGGAAAAACTTGAAGAGAGAGAAAAGGGGGAAACATTTAAAGTAGTTGAGAGTCAGGTTAAAAAATGTCTTGAAGGATTTGATAAGATAGAAGAGATAGTTATTGCCTATGAACCAGTTTGGGCAATAGGGACAGGAAAAACTGCACAACCTCATCAAGCAGAAGAAGTTCATATTTTTATACGCGAATTAATCTCTAAAATTTATAACAAAGATATTGCTGAAAATTTAATTATTCTTTATGGGGGTAGTGTAAAACCAGAAAATATTGACCAACTTATGAAAGAAAAAAACATAGATGGAGTTCTTGTTGGGGGTGCTTGTTTAAAAATTGATTCGTTCTTAAGAATTATTGATTACAGAAGATAAAAATGTTAAATGAATACAGACATATGATGTTTGATTATTTTATTAAGAGGACAAGGAAGATGTATTATGAAAGGAAAAAAAAGTTAAAGGATATAAAAAGTAGAAAAGAAGCAGAGAAATATCAGGACCAAGTTAAAGAAAAAATAAAGAATGCCTTCTTTCCTTTACCATTACAGGAAAAAAAACCTTTGAATGCAAAAACAACAGGAATAATAAAGAGAAATGGATATAGAATTGAAAAAGTAATTTTTGAAAGTATGCCTTCATGTTTTGTTACTGCGAATCTCTACATCCCTGAAAATTTTAATCCACCTTTTCCTGCTGTTGTTGCACCATCTGGACATTCAAAACGAGGAAAAGCAGAACCAAGATACCAGGAATTTTGCCAGCGACTTGTTAATAATGGTTTTTTAGTTTTAATATATGACCCATTTGACCAGGGAGAAAGAGACCAGTATTATTTTTTACCTGAAAAATTACCTGTGAGAAGAGGATGTTGTTTTGCCCATAATATGATAGGCAAACAAATGGTTCTTATTGGAGAATTTTTTGGTTCATATCGCGTATGGGATGGAATAAGAGCAATTGATTATATTACTTCAAGAGATGAATGGGATAAAAATTTTATTGGAATAACAGGGAATTCAGGAGGTGGCACATTAACAACATGGTTATGGGCAATTGACGAGAGATTAACTACCGCAGCTTCTGGTTGTTTTGTTACTCCATTTTTATTTAATCTTGAAAATGAACTACCACAGGATAGTGAACAGTATCCACCTGGAATTCTTGGGGAAGAAATTGAAATTTCTGACTTTTTTATCTCCCGTGCCCCATCTCCTTTAATACTTCTGGGACAGAAATATGATTACTTTGATATAAGAGGATTTAAAGAGATATGTGAAGAACTTCAATGGTTTTACAGATTTTTTAATGAAGAAAAAAACTTTGAATATTTTATTGGGAATAATACTCATGGTTATCATCCAGATATGCAGAAAGCGATAGTTAGATTTTTCTGTAAGATTGCTGGGAAAAAAGTTATTAATATTGAACCGGAGATCATTATTGAAAAAGAGAAGACGTTATTTGCAACAAAAAAAGGTAATGTTATTGCAGAAGGTTCAAAACCACATTACGAAATTATAAAAGAAAAAGCAGAAAGAATAATTAAAGATAGAAAAATACTGAATGAGATTGATTTAAAAAAAAAGATAAGAAAAATTCTTTCTATACCTGAAATTATAAATATTCCTCATTATAGAGTTTTACCACCTATTTCTATAAAAGGAGAAAGAATTGGGAGATATGCAGTGGAGACAGAAGAGAATATATGGGTAATTTTAAAAAAGAGAAAAGCAGAAAGACCATATTATCTTGAAGTTGAAGAGGAAATAAATATATATATCCCGGATATATCTTCAGAAGAAGAAATAAAGGAACAACCGGATTGTGAATTATCTTCATATTTTATAGATGTAAGAGGAATTGGGGAATCAATGCCTGATTTTAAAAAATATTTTTTCCATCCATACAGATATGATTATATGTTTGATGGTTTTTATCTCTTATTTGGAGAAAGTTATCTTGGCAAAAGAATATATGATGTCCTTTCTGTTTTAAAATTGCTTAATTCTCTTGGATGTGAAAGAATAAATTTGTTCGGAAATGGACAAGGAGCAATAATAGGTATTTTTGTTTGTTTATTTTCTGAATCAATAAAAAGTTTCAGATTTAAAAAACTACCAGATTCTTTTTATTCACTTATAAAAAGACCTTATATTAAATTACCATCAGCAAATTTCCCAAAAGGAATTTTGAAAATAACTGATATAGATGAAATTTTGTCACTTGTTGAGAAAAAAATAGAGGTTAGGAAGTTATAGAAAAGAATGATTTCTTATAATTTCTTCCTCGCAAAAAAATTTATTGGAAATAAAAAAGAAGATAAGTTTTTATGGTTTATAAGTTTTTTTACAGTTGTTGGTATTTCAATAGGGGTTATTACTTTACTTCTTGTTATTGGAGTTATGAATGGTTTTTCAAATGATTTAAAAAGAAAGATTATCGGAGCAAGTCCTATTATAACAATTGAAGGGAGACCATATATTTATAACTATGAAGAGGTAATTAATAAGGTTAGAAATATTAAGGAAATAAAAGGTATATCACCTTATATAATGTCCCAAGTCATATACAAATCAAATAGATATATTATTGGTGGTATTTTAAAAGGGATTGATATAAAAAGAGAGGTTGAAGTCACCAATATAAAAAATTTTATTAAAAAAGGTTCTATCGAAGAAATTGAAGATGGTATAATTCTTGGGAAAGAACTTGCAAATGAACTTGGTGTTGATATAAATGATTATATTTTTATAATTGCAGGTCTTGTCCCTCAACAAAGAATTTTTAAGGTTGTAGGTATAGTAGAGTATGGTGTTTATAGTTTTGATGTAAGTATGGGTTTCATATCTTTAGGAAATTTAATGGAAATTTTTGGTATGAAAGGAGTTCATGGTATTGGCATTAAAATAGATGATATTTATAAAAGTCCACAAATTTCTAAAAAAATAAAATCTTTATTAAATGAGAATTATAATGTTTCAACTTGGATAGAAAAAAATAAAATTCTTTTTTCAGCAATAGCACTTGAAAAAAAAGCAATGGCAATAATCTTAAGTTTAATTATAATTGTTGCATCCTTTAATATTCTTTCAACATTAATGATATCTGTTTATAGAAAGGTAAAAGAAATTGGTATATTAAAAGCAATTGGTTTGACATCAAAAGAAATAAAAAAAATATTTTTATATCAAGGTATTTATATTGGAATAAAGGGTTTACTGTGGGGAATGAGCATTGGTTTTATTCTTGCATATTTTCTTAAAAAATACAATTTTATAAATATTCCTGAATTTGTTTATGATATCTCTAAATTACCAATTGAAATTTCTTTTTTTGATACAGTTTGGATTTTTCTTTTAGTAATATGTGTTAGTTGTATTGCAAGCATTTATCCTGCAGAGAGAGCATCTAAATTAAATCCAGCAGAGGCGATAAGAAATGAATAAAATTAAAGGAGAAAAATTAACAAAAAATTATAATGGGGTATGTGGAATAAAAGAAGTTGATATTGAAATATTAAAAGGTGAAATTGTTGTAATAATAGGTCCATCTGGTTCAGGGAAGACAACTTTATTGAATTTACTGGGACTTATTGATAAACCGACAGAAGGTAAAATTTACTTAGATGATATTGATGTTGGAAAATTATCTGAAAGACAACTTGCAGAAATAAGAAATAAAAAATTTGGTTTTATTTTTCAATTTTTTCATCTAATACCTGAACTTAAAGTTATTGAAAATGTTTTTTTACCTCTTTGGATAAAAGAAAAAAAATTCAGTTTAGATTTTTTAAAGGAGGCCGAAAAGTATCTTATTAGTTTTGGAATTTTTGATAAGAAAGATACATACCCTTCAAGATTATCTGGTGGAGAATTACAGAGAGTAGCAATATGTAGAAGTTTAATATGCAAGCCAGAGATAATTTTTGCCGATGAACCAACAGGAAGTATTGATAAAAATTCTGCTTTAATTTTTTTTGAATTTATGAAAAAATTTAATGAAGAAAATGGAACTACTTTTGTAATCGCCACACATAATGAAAACTTTTTACAATTCGCTTCAAAAGTAGTATATTTAATTGAAGGAAAAATTAAAGAGATAGAAAAAAGGAGATAAGGATGGGGTTAATTATATATCTTGATGGGAAATTTGTTGATGAAAGTGAAGCAAAAATTTCAATTTTTGACCATGGACTTTTATATGGTGATGGTGTTTTTGAAGGTTTGAGAAGTTATAATGGAAAAATTTTTAAACTTGATGAGCATCTTATAAGATTATATAAATCAGCAAAAGCCATATCTCTTGAAATTCCATTAAAATTTGATGAAATGAAAAATGCTGTTATTGAAACAGTTAGAAAAAATAATTTAAGGGATAGTTATATAAGAATAGTAGTAACAAGAGGAGTAGGAGACCTTGGACTTGATCCAAGGAAATGTAAAAAACCAACTATTTTTATAATAGCAAGTAAAATTCAATTATATCCTGAATCTATTTATGAAAAAGGGATAGATATTGTTACTGTTCCAACAAGAAGAAATTTAAGTGAATCATTAAATCCTTCTATAAAATCACTTAACTATTTAAATAATATTCTTGCTAAAATTGAAGCAAATAATGCAGGAGCAAGTGAAGGTTTAATTTTAAATCAATTTGGTTATGTAAGCGAATGTACTGGAGAGAACATATTTATTATAAAAGAAAATTTTTTGATAACACCGCCCATTTATGCGGGAGCACTTGAAGGTATAACAAGGCGAGTTGTTATGGATATAGGAGAAAATATTGGTCTTAAAGTAATAGAAGAAAATATAACAAGATATGATATTTATACTTGCGATGAATGTTTTCTTACAGGTACTGCTGCAGAAATTGTTCCTGTGGTGATTGTTGATAATAGGATTATAGGAGATGGCAAACCAGGTAAATTGACATTGAAAATAAGAAAAGAATTCCATTTAATAACAGAAATAGAGGGAACCCCTGTATATGAGTAAGTGTTTTGTTTGTGATAATGATGCTTATATCTTGCTAAAATTTAGAAAAAATACAAAGAAATATAAATTGAATATTTGTAAAAAATGCCTTGAGAGTTTTAATATCATCTCCAATACAAAAGAAAATAATAAAAAACTTAATAAATGTCCTGTATGTGGGTATACTTTTGAAGAATTTAAAGAATATAGATTTTTAGGATGTGACTTTTGTTATAAATGTTTTTCCAAAGATGTGATAGAATATTTAAAAAAAATTCACACAAATGTAATATATAAAGGCAAATTTCCTGAAAGTTATAAAAAGGAAGAAAAAAGGATAAGAAAAATTTCTCAATTAAGAGGGAGTTTAATAGAAGATATAGAGATAATAAATGGAAAAGGAATATAAAGTTACAAAGTTAGAAGAAATTTTAAAAGAAACAAAATGGATTTACTCAAAATTAAATGAAGATATAGTAATAACTTCAAGAGTAAGAATTGCTAGAAATATAAAGGGATATCCGTTTCCTTATAACATTTCATATGAAAAAGGGAAAGAACTTGAAAAAATTTTGCTTGAAGTTTTATGTGAATTACCATATAAAAAGATTTTTGTCGTAAACCTCTCATCTCTTAATGAGAAACAAAAAAAATTTCTTATAGAGACGCATCTGATAAGTAAGGAATTTTCTGAAAGTTCTTTTTGTGATAAAGTTGTAATTATACCTGAAAAAAAAGTAAGTATTATGATAAATGAGGAAGACCATTTGAGAATACAAGTAATTTTGCCTGGACTTAACTTGAAAAAATGCTGGGAGATTGTTAATGAAGTAGATGATTTTATTGATAGTAAAATAGAATATGCTTTTTCTCCTGAATTTGGTTATTTAACATCTTGTCCAACTAATACAGGCACAGGTTTAAGAAGTTCTGTTCTTGTTCACATTCCAGGAATTAAATTCTTAAAAAAAGAAAAATTTATTTTCGAAAATATTGAAAGTATTGGAATTACAGTAAGGGGTTTTTATGGAGAAGGCAGTTTACCACTTGGAAGCATATATCAAATTTCTTCAACTGAAACAACAGGAAAGACAGAATTGGAAATTATTGAAGAACTTGAAAGTGTGATAAAATTGATTATAGAAGAAGAGAGAAAATGTATTGAAAAAATTAAAAGGGATAAAAAATTGAAAGAAAAAATCTTAAATAGGATATTTTATATTATGAATGAAAAAAATAATAAAGATGGGGAATTTTTTGATTTATATTCTTTAATTTTTTTATCTCATTTAACTGGAATAATAAAAATAAAGAAGAAAGACCTAAAGAGTTTATTTTTTTCCATGTTTTTAGAACCACAAGAAAATAAAAACTATATCTTTTATAAAAAAGAGGGTAAAATATTAAGAAAGAAATTTTGGGAGAAATTAAATGTTTGAAAGGTTTACTAAAAGAGTAAAGATTATACTGGAAATAGCAAGAAGAGAAGCACCTAAATATGGTCATAATAAAGTTGAACCAGAACACATTATGCTTGCAATGATACAAGAAGGACAGGGAGTTGGAATTACTCTTTTAAGTTATCTTGGAGTTGAACCAGAAAGATTAAGGTATGAACTTGAAAAAGTTATTAAAAGAGGCGTTCCTTTTTATAGTGGAGAACTTCCATTAAGCCCTCCTTCAAAAAGGGTTTTGGAATATTCTGTGAGAGAAGCACAATATTTTGGCCATTCTTATATAGGTAGTGAACATCTTCTTATAGGAATACTTCTTGAAAGTGAATCAGTTCCAGCACAAATTTTAAGAAAATTTGGAGTAACTGTTGATAAAGCGAGAAACCTCCTTGATGAACTTTTAAGAGATATGGAACAAGGTATAACTCCATACTCAATAGAGGAAAAAGAAGAAAACTATTATAAAGAATCAACCTCAAGAACATCTATTCTTTCTAAAAAACAAAAAACACCCGCTCTTGATACTTTTGGAAGAGACCTTACAAAACTTGCTTTAGAAGGGAAACTTGATCCTGTTATAGGAAGAGAAAAAGAGATTGAAAGAGTTATCCAGATTTTATGTAGAAGGAAGAAAAATAATCCTGTTTTACTTGGAGAACCAGGTGTCGGGAAAACTGCTATTGTAGAAGGCCTTGCACAGAAAATTGCTTTTGGGAAAATCCCTGAAATTTTAAAAGATAAAAGAATTATTATGATTGATTTACCTTCAATGGTTGCAGGAACAAAATATAGAGGCGAGTTTGAACAAAGAGTTAAAGTTGTTTTGGATGAAATAAAAAATTCAGGTAATATAATAATTTTTATAGACGAAATCCATACACTTGTTGGTGCAGGTGGAGCAGAAGGAGCGATTGATGCTTCAAATATTTTAAAACCAGTTCTCTCAAGAGGTGAAATTCAATGTATTGGCGCAACTACTATGGATGAATATAGAAAGTATATTGAAAGAGATGGGGCTCTTGAAAGAAGGTTTCAACCGGTTATAGTTAATCCACCAACAGTGGAAGAAACAATAGAAATACTAAAAGGGCTAAAAGAAAAATATGAAGCCCACCATAAATTAAAGATTTCAAATGAAGCAATAGAAGCGGCAGCAAAATTGAGTGATAGATATATTGCTGATAGGTTCCTTCCTGATAAGGCAATAGACCTCATAGATGAAGCAGCAAGCCAAAAAAGATTAAAACTTTTCAAAGAACCAAAAGAAATAATACAACTACAAGAGGAAATAGAAATATTAAACAAAGAGAAAGAAAAAGCATTAAAAACACAGAATTTTGAACTTTTAGCATCAATTAGGGATAAGGAAAGAGAACTTAAAAATAGAATAGATTTTATTAGAGAGAATTTACTTAACTTAATCACTGAAGACGAAAAGACAATAACAAAAGAGAATATTGCAGAGGTTGTTTCTCAATGGACAGGGATTCCTGTTTCGCAATTATGTAAAGAAGAAAAAGAAAAATTACTTGAAATGGAGAACTTTCTCCATAAAATAGTTGTAGGACAAGATGAAGCAATAGAAGCAATAAGTAAAGCAATTAGAAGGTCAAGGGCAGGTTTAAAAGATGTAAGAAAACCCATTGGAAGTTTTATCTTTCTTGGTCCAACAGGTGTTGGAAAGACACTTCTTGCAAGAGCACTTGCAGAATTTCTTTTCGGAGATGAGGATGCTTTAATACAGATAGATATGTCTGAATATATGGAAAAATTTGCTATAAGTAGGCTTATAGGAGCACCTCCAGGATATGTTGGTTATGAAGAAGGAGGGCAATTGACTGAAAAGATTAGGAGAAGACCTTATTCTGTTGTTCTTTTTGATGAAATTGAGAAGGCACATCCAGATGTATTTAATCTTTTACTTCAAATTCTTGAAGATGGAAGATTGACAGATAATTTTGGAGGACATTAGAGTGTTAGAAAGTGGGTTATAATAATGGCGTCAAATATTGGCACAGATGAATTTAAAAATAGGTCAGTAATTGGATTTTTAACACCAGAAGAAAAAATTTCTTTTGAAAATTTAAAAAATTTAATCATTGAAAAAGTTAAAAAAACATTTAGACCAGAATTTTTAAATAGACTTGATGATATTGTAATTTTCCATCCATTAACACAAGAGCAT
>JAOAEP010000069.1 GCA_026416755.1 bacterium
CCACCATGTTCTTTATTCCAAGGATTTCTCCCTATATCCCAACCATAATTCAACCAAGGCAAATTAATTCCAGAATTGATAACGAAATCTGTATTTCTTAAATTTATTTTTTCTATTTTCTTTCCATCTACTGAAAGATAAATTTTTTCTCCTTTTTCATCAAAAACAAAGTAGTGATAAAAATTTCCCACAATTATTCTTCTCAAAAGTTCTCCATTAAAAACTTCAAATAATCTTAAATCTGAATATCCGTTTTTATGGTAAATAACACCTACAACATAACTATTAGGATGCCAAGCAATACCTTTTATATCATTATTTTCTTCTTCCTCTCCCAAAGTATTAATTTCTTTCAAGAGTTGACCATTTTTTGAAAATATCCCTATCTTACCTGAATTATATGGTTGTAATTGCCTTGTAAAATACTCCCCATTTAAAGAAAAGGCAACATCGGATGGATTTATACTGCCTTCTGGAGAAAATATTGCATCTTTTCTATTTACAAATATATCACACTTTTCTTTTTCAATCGTAGAAATTTGAGAAATACAACCAGTTAGAAAAATAAATAGTAAAATATATTTTTTCAATTTATTTTTTTAATTTATTTTTTTCTTTCTTTTCTATTACAATTTCTGATATTTCATAATCTTTCAAAAGTTTTATAAGTTTTTCTGCTTCTTGGGGAATTTTCACTTTATTTTTAAAAATTATATCCTTCAGTTTTAAATCTTTTTTTCCATAAAATTCTTCGTTTGCTTTATCATCAGAAAAAATTACTCCTCCTTCAATTGACATCCCACCAAAAGCTCCTTTACTTCTACCATATGCAAGAATCCCTGTTCCTGGAGATACCTTACCTTCAAAATTCCTCCCAACAGGCCCAGCAGAAATTCCCATGTCTAATCCAAGTTTTATCTTTGAATTCACAAGCATTTCAAGACCATTTTCATTCATTATTAAAAGTATCAAATCTGTCATCTGTGCTCCTAATTGCCATCCTAAACTCACCTCAATAGATGCGACAAATCCTGGAGCACTCCATGTTTCTTTTTCTTTATCTCTTGCAATAACTATTCCTTCACCCCCTTTCCCTGCGAGTAAGAAACCACCTTTAAATTGTCTCATAAAAATAATACCATAACATTCTTTTATAAGTGATAAGGGAATACCAATATCTGGTTGTCTTAACATATATTCAAGTAAATCTTCTGCAACCTTTATTCTTCTTATATATTTTTCTTTTGTGTCTGCAAAACCAAATAAAGATAGAAAAAGAAATGATAATAATAAAATTTTTTTGTATTTCATCTTATTCTCCTTTTATATAAATTTTAAAATAAATTGTTCTCAAGGTAAACCCTCCACAGCAATATATGTATCTTTCGGTGGCACAGAAAATCCTTTTTCTTTCTTCATTATATCAAACTTGATAATTTTAAAATTTTTGTCAAGATAGTAAATTTTAATATCTTCTTTTACTGAACCATATCCCTGGTCCATATTTGTAAACATAACATTTTTAGGAATATTTGGAAAAATAATAATGGTGTTTTCCATTTCTTTTAAACTGGCTCCAGCAAAACCTTGATTTGAAAGAAATTCATTATTTGCAATTAAAATCCTTACATTTTTAAATTTCATCTGTGGCCAATTTTCAAATTTAATCCTTTGGTTTTTAGGTGAACATATAATACCTGTAATAAAACCTACTATAAAAATATAAATAATCTTTCTATTCATTTTCCCTCCGGAATCACAGCAATAACTTCAATTTCAATAAGAACATTTTTTGGTAGATTAGAAACTTCAACTGTTGTCCGTGCTGGTTTATGTTTAAAATACTGTGCATAAATAAAATTCATATTCTCAAAATCTTTTATATTCTTCAAGTATACAGTAGTTTTAACTACATTTTCAAGTTTTAGTCCCGCTTTTTCTAAAATATTTTTAATATTTTCTATAACCTGTTTTGTTTGAACCAAAATATCCCCATCCACCACTTGATTTGTTTCAGGATTAACAGGAATCTGCCCAGAAACAAAAATTAAATTCTTACAGATAACAGCCTGTGAATAAGGCCCAACTGGTAAAGGTGCTTTTTCTGTTATAATTCTTTCAAACATTTTTTTATCTCTTCAATTTTTTCATCAATTTTTTTACCTTTTATTTGAATTTTCCCTATTATTTTTCCACCTTTCTCTTGAACATATTTTCCAAATTCATTCATTGCTTTATCTTTTAAAAAACCACTGCCATAAGTTGTAAAAAGAAAAACCTTTTTTCCAGTTAGGTCAATTTCCTCTATAAACTTTCTGATATATGGCGTAATTTTCCCTACCCAAACAGGTGTTCCTAAAAATATAATTTCATAATTTGAAAGATTCGGAACCTTTTCAATTTCTACTTTTTTTTCAAAAAGAGTATCAAAACAGTTTCTAAAAAAACTCTTTTTTTTATCACATGCTATTTCAAATAAACTGATGTCATAATTTTTTGATTTAAGTGTTTCATATATCTTTACAGCAAGTTTTTTAGTATTACCTGTTAAAGAGAGATAGATTACAATGATTTTCATTAATTAAATTATAACACAAAGGGATAAAAATTTGAAAAAATTTTTAAAATGATTGCTTCAATAATCTCTTAATTTTACACCTGTTTCAACAAATACTTTATAATTTTCAATGTGCCGTGGCAAGAGAACAGGAAAAGTATTTGGTGTGGACGTTGGACATAATACAAATCCACCTCCTGGTTTCCCTTCTTCTATAATTTTCTCCACAATCTCTTTCATTTGTTGTGGTCTTAAAGTATCAAAATAACCATCTTCTACTCCTCCTTCAAGACACATTTTACCTTTACATATTCTTTTCATTTCTTTTAATGTGATTTTTGAAACTGGAGGAGGTTCTACTGGATTCAAACAATCAACTCCCATTTCTATAAACCTTTCTATAACAGGTGCCATATCTCCATGACAGTGAACCCAAACCAATTTGTTCTCATTATGGATTAAATCAATTAATTTTTTATCATAATTAAAAACAAACTCCATAAAATCTCTCAGAGAAGCAAGTGGTGGTATACATAATTCTGGCCCAACATATCCAAAACCGTCTCCAATTTTTTTAGAAAGAATATATTTAACATATCTTTCTATTTTTTTAAATTCTCTTTCAACCATTTTATGTAAAGTTTCTCTATAATCATAGAGAAAATAACTGAAAATTTCTGAACCCATATATCTGTGGATAGCATACATTGCCTCATCAATACCAATTAATATTAACCCTCTTTCTCCAACTTTTTTCTCAAATTCAAAGTATGAATCAATCTTAGGTAATTCATCAGTTTCTGGTAAGGCAAAGTATTTTTCTACATCCTTTATATCTTCAATAAAATGTTTTATCACTCTTCCAGTAGAACCATCAAGTTTATATTTTGAAATTTGAGTTAGATTTCCTTTTGGAGTTTTAATTTTTGTAATTATCTCTTTCATATCACCCACAATTTTTTCTTCACTTTCAACTTCATATGGTAAAGAAGGCCATTCTTCTCTTTGAGGATGCCATATTTCAATTGTTTCAAGGTCATATTTTTCAACTAGTTCACATAAAGGTTTAAAATTTTCAAAAGGGAAAATTGGACTTACCCCCCATATTCTTATGGGCATTCTATCAACTTCTTCACATTTAAAAACTCTTTTAAGACGTTCTCTATGCGTCATTTATAAAAAACATTTCTATATTCTGGCACTACATCTTGAACAAATTTCCTCATTCCTTCTGCTGTTTTATTATGAACAAGCATTTCTGAAAGGACATAAAATGGAACTGTGGCTATATGAACTCCTGTTTGAGCAAGTTCTCTAACTTGTCTTGAATTTCTTATAGAAGCGGCAATAATTTCTGTCTCAAAATTGTATTTATTAAAGACATCTACAATTTTTCTTACAAGGTCAACTCCACTTAAAATTCCTTCATCGTTAATTACTTCCTCTTTAAACTTTATCCCATTTTCTGGATAATAATCTTCTTTTTTAAAATCATTCCATTTTATTTTATTCCTTAAATAATCATCAATTCTTCCTGCAAAAGGACTTACATATTTTGCTCCTGCCTTACTTGCTAAAATTGCCTGTTCAACTTTCATTATTAAAGTTACATTCACAGGAATCCCATCCTTTGATAATTTATAAATTGTTTTCAATCCATCATAATTCCCTTTTTCCCCTAAAGATGGATTTATAGGAATTTTTATAACTACATTATTTGAAATTTTATTAAATTTTTCATAAAGAATTTTGGCTTCTTTATACATCTCTTCAAAATTAGATCCTATCACTTCTAAACTAACAGGAAATCCTTTTGCAATTTCAAGTATATTTTTTATATACGTTTCAATATCTATTTTCTCACCTTTATTTTTTAATTCATCAAGTGCACTCTTTATTAAAGAAGGATTTGTGGTAACTCCATCAATTATACCCCAAGAAAATGCTTCTTGGATTTCATCTATTTTTGCAGTGTCTATAAATATCTTCATCTTAATCTCCTTTTTTAATATCAAGATTTTACTTTAAATGTATTTGAAAATCAATTATAATTTTTTTATGAAGATAGTTATATGTCCAAATTCCTTTAAAGGGTGTTTAAATTCTATTGAAATTACAGAAATTATTGTAAAAGAAATTAAAAATTTTATGTTATGCAAAAATTTTTAAATTTCCTATTGCAGATGGAGGGGATGGAACACTTGAAGTTTTAAAAAAATTAATTGGTGGTGAATATATCGAAGTCATAGCAACTGACCCTCTTGGAAGAAAAATAAAAACAAAATATCTCAAGAAAGGAGATGTGGCCTTCATTGAAATGGCTAAAGTTTCAGGTCTATCATTACTTAAGGAAAATGAAAAAAACCCTCTAAAAACAACTACTTTTGGATTAGGTGAAATGATAAATAATGCTATAAAAAAAGGATTTAAAAAAATTTATATAGGAGTTGGAGGAAGTGCTACAAATGATGGAGGAATTGGGGCTTTAACTGCTCTTGGATTTAAATTTATAGATAAATATGGAAAAATCATTTTTCCTGGAAAAGGAGAAGACATTTTAAATATAAAAAAAATTGAATTTCCCTATAATTATGAAGATTTTAAAAAAATTAAATTTATTATTCTCTCAGATGTTAAAAATCCCTTATATGGAAAAAGAGGCGCTTCATATGTTTACGCTCCACAAAAAGGTGCAACAGAAGAGATAGTAAAACTTCTTGATAAAGGATTGAAAAATTATGGGAAAATTATTAAGGAATATACTGGTATTGAAGTAAATAAGATTAAAGGTTCTGGTGCCGCAGGTGGAGTTGTGGCAGGGTTTATTTCTTTTCTAAATACAACTATTCTATCAGGTGTGGAAGAAATTTTAAAAATTGGAAATTTCAAAAAGAAGATAAAGAATGTAAATCTAATGATTACAGGAGAAGGGAAAATAGACAAACAGACATTTTATGGAAAAGGAGTTGGTACCATTTTAAATTATTCACTTAAATATAAAATACCCACTATAATTATTGCAGGAATTATAGAAAAAGAATTTTACCAGATTATAAAAAGTCCTTACATTTCGCTGTTTTCTATTACTCAAGGACCTGTGACATTAGAGGAATCTATAAAAAATGCTAAAGAATACCTAACAATTAAAATACGAGAACTATCAAAATTAATCTTTTCTGTCTGCAGATTGTAAATTTTTTAAATGTATATTATATACTTTAAACCATTCATCATCATCTACTCCTTTGACTTCCCCATCTACAAAAACTACATGTCTTATGTTTTTCCTGCCACAGGAATTTTTATGATTTTCACCTTTTTCATACAGAAGAAGTAATTCAGAAGGACTTTTTTTAGTCAACCCTTTATTATAAATATAACAAACTTCAAAGTTTTTGAGAATATCTTCTTCTTTAATCTTTTTTGATTTAGATGGACAAATAAAAACCTTTAAGTTATTTACATATTTTGGATAAAGCATGGATAGTTCAACAGGATAAAAACCATCATAATCTCTTGCATATTGACTGAGTGCTATACTTATAATTTTTACATTTGAAAAACAAATGGCAACTCTTATACATTTTCTCGCATTATATAAAGCAGGAAATAAGAGAAAGGAAATCAAAAAAAATATTACAATAAGAAGGATAAATATTTTTAATTTTTTACTATACATATTTTTAAATCCTGTTTTTAAACGGATTTTTACTAAAATATTATACTTTCAAATCAAAATTTTCTAAATATAAATAAAGAAGATTGACAAAAATCTCTCAAAAAGGTAAATTTAATATCAATGGTTGAATATATAAGAAAAAGGGATGGAACCCTTGAAAAATTCCTACCAGAAAAAATAGAATTTGCAATTTATAAGGCCTTAAAATCAGAAAATATTGATGATTTAAATCTTGCAAATAAATTAACATTACAAGTTATTGAAAAAATAAATAAAGAAAAAATCCCAACAGTTGAAGATATTCAAGATATAGTTGAAGAGGTCCTAATTAAAAACGGTCTATATAATGTTGCAAAAAGTTATATCCTTTATAGGGAAAAAAGAAAAGAAATCAGAGAACATAAAAAAATCCTTGGAATTGAGGATAGATTAAAACTTTCTGTAAATGCTATCAATGTTTTGAGAAAAAGATATTTATTAAGAAATGAAAAAGGCGAAATTATTGAAAGCCCTGAAGAACTTTTTAGAAGAGTATCTAGACATGTTGCTTCTTGTGAAAGAGAAAAAAATAAATATGAAGAAGAATTTTTCAATATTATGAGAAACCTTGAATTTTTACCCAATTCTCCAACTTTAATGAATGCAGGAACCTCTCTTGGACAACTTTCTGCATGTTTTGTTTTACCTGTTGAAGATTCAATAGATGGTATATTTACTACCTTAAAAAATATGGCTATTATTCATAAAAGTGGAGGCGGTACTGGTTTTTCATTTTCAAGAATAAGACCAAAAGGAGATATTGTTGGTTCTACAAAAGGAATTGCCTCTGGACCAATTTCTTTTATGGAAATTTATGATAAAGCAACTGAGATTGTAAAACAAGGCGGCAAAAGAAGAGGTGCTAATATGGGAATTTTAAATTGTAATCATCCAGATATCTATGATTTTATTATTTCAAAAAGAAAAAATATTCTTACAAATTTTAATATTTCAGTAGCAGTAACAGATGAATTTATGGTAAAAGTATTGAATAAAGAAAAATATTCTCTTATTAATCCAAGAAATGGAGAAAAAGTAAGAGAGGTTTATGCAAATGAGATTTTTGACTTAATTGTTCAAACTGCCTGGGAAACAGGGGACCCTGGAATTATATATATTGATGAAATAAATAGACATAATCCAACACCTGAAATTGGTAAAATCGAAAGCACAAATCCTTGTGGGGAACAACCTTTACTTCCTTATGAATCATGTAATCTTGGTTCAATAAATTTAACAAAAGTAGTAGAGGATGGAAAAATAAATTGGGAAAAACTTGGAAAAATTATTCATATAGCGATAAGATTTCTTGATGATGTAATTGAAGTTAATAACTATCCTATACCTGAAATAGAAAAAATAACAAAAAATAATAGGAAAATTGGACTTGGAATTATGGGGTGGGCTGATTTTCTTTTCGAACTAAATATCCCTTATGGAAATGAAGAAAGTTTTATTTTGGCTGAAAACTTAATGAAATTTATAAATGAAAATGCTTTTAAATATTCAGTTTTACTTGGACGAGAAAAAGGTTCTTTCCCTAACTTTGAAAAATCAATTTATTATGGAAAAGTAGATAGTTTAAGAAATGCGACCAGAACTACAATTGCCCCTACTGGAAGTATAAGTATAATTGCAAATTGTTCAAGCGGAATTGAACCTGTTTTTGGTATTGCTTTTATAAGAAATATTCTTGAAGGGACTAAATTTGTTGAAATAAATCCTATATTTGAAAAATTGGCTAAAAAAGAAGGTATTTTAAATCCTTTTATTGTAAGACAGATTATAAAAAATGGTTCTTTAAAGGATATAAAAGAAATCCCAGAAAATTATAAAAAGATATTTCTAACTGCTCTTGACATTCCTCCTTTGACTCATCTTAAAATGCAAGCAGTTTTTCAAAAATATACTGACAATGCTGTATCAAAAACAATAAATCTTCCTTATGAAGCAACAATTAATGATGTTAAAGAAATTTTTATCAACGGATGGAAATTGAAAGTTAAAGGAATTACTGTATTTAGATATGGAAGTAAGGAAAGGCAAGTATTATATTATGGAGAAGATTTTAAGGAAGAATTAGATTATTTTGTAATTGGAGAAGAAGTTTCAAGTTGTTCAAAAGGAATTTGTTTTTATTAAAATAAGTTAAAATAAGGAGAGTAAATGGAAATTGCAAAATGGTGGAAAAAAATTGGAAATGAAAAAGTCCAATGTTATCTTTGTAATCATTTTTGTATAATTGAGATTGATAAAACTGGAAAATGTGGAGTTAGATTAAACAGAAATGGAGTTCTTTATTCTCTTGTTTACGGAGAAATTATTGCTGAAAATATAGATCCTATTGAAAAAAAGCCCTTTTATCATTTTTTTCCAGGAAGTTTTTCTTTTTCAATTGCTACATGTGGATGTAATTTTTTCTGCCCTTTCTGCCAAAATAGCGATATTTCTCATCCACCAAAAGAAGGGAGAATTTTTACAATGAAAAAAAGGAAACCTGAAGAAATAGTAAAACTTGCAAAAAATTATAATTGTATTTCTATTTCATATACTTATACAGAACCAACAGTTTTCGGAGAATTTGCTTTAGATACTTGTAAAATTGCTAAAGAAAATGGACTTTATAATAATTTTGTAACAAATGGTTATATGAGTAAGGAATTTTTGAAAGATATTTCTGAGTTTTTAGATGCAGCAAATGTTGACTTAAAAGGAGATGAAAAATTTTATAAAAAATTACCACAAGCAAATCAAAAGTTTGTTCTTGAGAATATTGAATTAATGAGAAAATTAAATATATGGGTAGAAGTAACAACTCTTTTAATTCCTGAATATAATGATAAAGAGGACCAAATAAGAGAAGTTGCTAGAAAAATCAAAAATATAGAGAAAACAATTCCTTGGCATGTAAGTAGGTTTTTCCCTGCATATAAAATGGCAAACCATTATCCAACTGAAATTGAAAAAGTAAAAAGAGCAAGAGAAATTGGTTATGAAGAAGGATTGATTTATGTTTATACTGGTAATATTGTTGGAGATGAAGGGGAAAATACTTATTGCCCAAAATGTAAAAATCTATTGATAGAAAGATATGGATATAGAATTATAAAGAAAGAAATAAAAACTAATAGATGCAATTTTTGTGGTGAAATAATAGATGGTGTTTTTGAAAAAAAATAAAAAAGATTTATAATAAGAATTAAAAGGAGGTGGGTATGAAAAAAATAGGATCAAAAATAATGGTATTTATGTTTCTATTTTACATAAAAATTACTTTCTCTATAGTAGAATTCGGTTATAAATTTACACCAGAAAATGATGTAATGTTTATAACAAAAGAAAATAACTTTCTTGTTCAACCTCAAAGTATTATAGCACATGGGAATATGTTATATTTTGCAGCACAAGATTTCACAAAAAATAGAGAATTATTAGTGAAAAAGACAAAAGAAGTAAAAGTGATAAAAGATGAACCCAAAAGAAAAATAATAAGAATTACTTATTCATTAGGAGATAAAACAGAGTATCCTGAATATTCACTTGTACTTTTTCTTGAAATTAGAGAAGAGTTTTCATTTTTAGCGATATATTCAAAATTTATTTATAATGGAGAAGGAACTTCAGAATGTGGAATAAACTGGGCTATGGAAAGCGCTTATGAACCCTATAAATACTATACAATACCTGAAAAAGGTAAAATTATGACTTATAAACTTGAGAAAACTAAGAAGACAAAAATCGGACAAGCAAATTGGATTTTTGCAAATACAGGAAAAGGAGAAGGAGGTGGATTAATTGCTCCAGCAGTTATATTAGGGAAAGGAGAGGATTTCATTTTTATCAATAGTGTACCGCCAAAGAAAAAACTTTCAAAAGGTGAATCAATTGATGTATTTATGATCTTTATGCCAATACAGAAAAATTTTAAGATTCTTGAAGAAATTTTTGATAAAATAAAAACAATAAAATGGGAATATTAAAAGGAGGTGGAAGATGGCATTTACAGAGGAAGAAAGAAAAAAAATTGAAGAAGAAGAAAAATTAAGAATAAAATTAAGATTAAAATACGAACAAAAATCATCAGGTCTTGCTGGAGTATTATCAAGTATTTGTCCTGGACTCGGACAAATTTATAATGGTCAGTTTGGAAAAGCAAGTTTAATTATGTTTTTAATTCTTTTATTTTTGGTTGTTTTTTCTTTAGGGATTACATTTATGGTTAAGGGTCTCCCTCAAAAAGGAGAAAAGGTAGGTCTTATTGAAGAAGAAAAACCAGTAGAAATTACAGAAGAAGGAATAGTTATAGAAGAAACAGAAAAAGAAGAAAAGAAAGATGAAGTAAAGGAGAAAGCCAAATCACCTTACATTTTAACAATCATAGGTCTTGTTGGGTTATGTTATACTTGGAATTATAATGTTAAAGATGCAATAAGAACTGCAAAAAAGATAAATGAAGAAATATTAAAAGAATTATGAATTCTTTAATTTGCAAATCAAAGCACCAAGTTCTGAAGCCATATCTACATAACTTACAAAAATATGGGGAGGCAAATTTAATCTAACAGGAGCAAAATTTAATATTCCTTTTATCCCTACTTGAATAATAGTTTTAGCCACTTCCTGTGCCATTTCACTAGGAACAGTAATAATCCCTATTTGTACTTTCTCTTTTTCTATAAATTTTTTCAATTCTTTCATTCCCATTATTTTCATTCCTTCAACTTCTTTACCTATTTTGCTAGGGTCATTATCAAAAATTCCAATAATTTCCATATTTAAAGATGAAAATCCCTTATATCTTATTAGTGCAGAACCCAATCTACCAACACCAATAAGTATAACTTTCACTTTTTTATCAATTCCTATAATTTTCTTTAATTCTTTTATAAGTAAATTTACATCATATCCAATACCTCTTTTCCCAAATTTACCAAAATATGATAAGTCCTTTCTAAATTGTTCTGAAGGAATATTTAAAAAATTTGTAATTTCAGATGAAGAAACAATCTTTTTCCCTTTCTTTTGAATGTCAATTAAATATCTTAAATAAACTGGTAATCTTTTTATTGTATCGTAAGGTATATATTTTTTCATGCTCTTGATTTTCCCCCAGAAATATTTATAGTTGTACCTGTAATGTAACTTGCAAGGTCTGAAATTAAAAAAACGACAAGATTAGCAACTTCTTCAAGGGTACCTACTCTTTTCAATGGTATTGAAAGTTTTTCATATGATTTTTTTAATTCTTCCACTGTTATACCACGAGTATAAGCAAGCGCTCTTTCATATTCCTCACTTCTTAAAGCAGTAGGTTCAAGTATTCCAGGAGCAACTCCTACAACTCTTATATTGTATTTCCCCAATTCTTTTGCCCAACTCCTAGTAAAAGAATAAATTGCAGCCTTTGTGGCTGCATAAACACTTTGTCCTTCTGAACCTTCAAGAGCAGATTCAGAAGCCATATTTATTATTACTCCTTTTTTATTTTTTATCATTTCCCTTGCTACTGCTTGAGCGCATAATAAATATCCTTTTTGATTAATGTTAACCATCCTATCAAAAATTTCCTCTGTAATTTCTTCTTTACCATTAGGATCAACTAAAAGTCGCGGAATTAAAATTCCTGCATTATTAACTAAATAATCTATTTTCCCAAAAATTTCTTTTGTCTTTGTAATAAGGTTTAAAACCTCTTTTTGGTTTGAAACGTCTGTTTTAAAAAAATAAATTTCTCCCCTTTTTTTCAACTCTTCAACTGTTTTTTCTCCTTCTTTTTCATTTATATCAGCAATCATTACTTTACCATGTGCTTGAATAATTTTTTCTACTATGGCTTTCCCAATACCTCCTGCTCCTCCGGTTACTATTCCTGCATAATTTTCTAAATTAATTTCAATCATTTTCTCTCCATTTATGTCATAAATTTAGTTTCATTTTTGGATATTACAAAAAAATTATTTTTGACTTTATCATTTTAAATACTATATCATTATATATGAAATTTAAAAAGGAGGCAAAATGAAAAAAGCTATTGGCATTGACCTGGGTGGAACTTATATAAAAGCAGGTCTTGTCAATGAAAAAGGTGAGATTTTAAAAAAAGAACAATTTCCAACACTTGGTGAAAAAAATGACAGAAATTTAGTTCTTGCACAAATTGAAAAAAGTATTGAATTTGCCTTTGAAGAAGATATTGATGGTATTGGTATTGGAACACCTGGAGTAGTAGATGACAAAGGAATTGTTTATGAAGCACCAAATTTACCGGGATGGGATAACTTAAATCTTAAAAAAATATTTGAGGATAGATTTAAAAAGAAGGTTGTTGTTGAAAATGATGTCAATGCAATTGCTTGGGGTGAATATCTTTTTGGAGCAGGAAAGGGAAGTAACACAATGATATGTATAACACTTGGAACAGGTCTCGGTGGAGGAATTGTTAAAGATGGTAAACTTTTAAGAGGGGGAAAATATTCAGCTATTGAAATAGGGCATATTCCAATTGATTATAGGGGACCGAAATGTAAATGTGGAAATTATGGATGTATTGAAAGATTTGTTGGTAGAGATTATATAATAGAAAGAGCAATTAAAAAAATCAAAGAAGGAGAGAAAACAAAAATTTATGAACTTGTAAATGGTGATTTGGATAAAATTACTCCCAAAACAATTTCTGAAGCGTATGAGTTAGGGGATAAATTGGCAGAAGAAATATGGATAGATGTTGGTATATGTCTAGGTGCAATGTTTTCTGGGCTTGTAAATCTTTTAAATCCTGATTTAATAATAATTGGTGGAGGTATTGCACAAGTGGGGAAAATTTTATTTGAAACAATAGAAAAAGTAATAAAAGAAAGGGCGATGAGAATTTTAACACAAAATTTGAAAATTCTTCCAGCGGGTCTTGGAATAAACTCAGGAATAGTTGCTTCTGCAGCGTTAGTATTTCAAAAATGAAAATAATATTTTTTGGAAGCGATATTTTTGGTTTACCTTGTCTTGAAGTTTTAAAAAGGAAATATAACCTCGTTGCCATTGTAACAATTCCAGATAAACCAAAGGGAAGAGGTTTAAAGATGTCTCCAACACCAGTAAAAGAATGGGGATTTGTAAATAATATAGAGGTTTTAACTCCAGTAAATTTTGACAATGAATTTATAAATAAAATAAAAAAAATTTCACCACATTTTATAGTTGTCATTTCATATGGAAAAATTCTTCCTGTCTCAATAATTAAAATACCTAAAATCGCTTGTATAAATCTTCATCCTTCTCTCTTACCAAAATATAGAGGACCTGCTCCGATAGAATGGGCAATAATAAATGGAGAAACAAAAACAGGAATAACTACTATAAAAATGAATGAAAAAGTTGATGAAGGAGAGATTATATTACAAAAAGAAATTGAAATTTTACCATCTGATAATGTCATCACTTTAAAGAATAAACTTTCACAATTAGCACCTGAAGTTTTAATAGAAAGTATTGAAATTTTACTTAAAGAAAATAGAACTTATCCTCAAATTGGTATTCCATCTTATGCTCCCAAATTAAAAAAAGAAGATGGACTTATAAATTGGGAAAAAGATGCAGAAAAAATTCATAATCTTATAAAAGGAATTATGATATGGCCAACTGCATATACTTACTTAAATCAAAATTCAACAAAAAAACTTGTAAAAATATTTAAAACAGAAATTGGAGAAAAAGAAAAAGTATTGGGAAAACCAGGAGAAATAATAAAAATTGAAAAGGATTATATTGAAGTTTCTTGTGGTAGAGGAAGTTTAAAAATAAAAGAATTACAGATTGAAGGAAAAAAAAGAATGTCTGTTTCTCAATTTCTGTGTGGATATAGGAATGTTTTAAAAAGTTTTGGTTAAAGTAAGCGGATAAAATAAAAAAACAAGTTGAATTTAAAAAATATGAAACTTGGGGGACCTGTTTTTGAAAAATATACTACTCCAGAAGAATGGATTAACTTATTAAAAAAAGAAGATTATAAAGCAGGTTATTGTCCTGTTGATTTGGATACACCTGAAGAAATTATTCATGAATACCGGAAATTAGCTTTTAAAGAAAAAATTATTATTGCAGAAGTAGGTACATGGTGCAATCCTTTAAGTTCTGAAATTGAAGAGAGAAAAAAAGCAATAGAAAAGTGTAAAAAAGGTCTTTATTTAGCAGAAAAAATTGGGGCAAATTGCTGTGTAAATATCTCTGGCTCAAGAGGTAAAAAATGGGATGGACCTGATAAGAAAAATTTAACAAGGGAAACTTTTGATATGATAGTAAAGACAGTAAGAGAAATTATAGATGAAATTAAACCTAAAAATACATATTATACATTGGAAACTATGCCATGGATGTATCCTGATTCTGCTGACATATATTTAAAACTCATCAAAGCAATAGATAGAAAATCATTTGCGGTCCATTTTGATCCTGTGAATCTTATAAATACTCCGAAAAAATATTTTTTCAATGATATTCTGATAAAAGACTTTATAAAAAAACTGGGTTTTTATATAAAATCATGTCATGCAAAGGACATTATAATCAGAGAAAAACTGACATTGCATCTCGAAGAAATAAGACCTGGATTGGGAAATTTAAATTACAGAATACTTTTAAAAGAACTTAATAAATTAGATAAAAATATTCCTTTAATGCTTGAACATCTACCTTCCTATGACGAATATAAAAAAGCAAAAGAACATATTAGAAAAATTGCTTTAGAAGAAGGAATTGAATTATAAATTAAAAGGAGGTTAATTATGAATTACAAAAAGGTAATCATTTTTGGAGCCCATCCTGATGATGAAATAACAATGGCAGGAACTATATATAAAATGTCAAAAAAGGGAACAAAAGTAATAGTTATCACAATGACCAATGGATGTGAAGGTTACTCTGATTTAAAAATGAAAGATAAAATTGTAGACATTAGAAAAAAAGAAGCAGAAGAATGTGATAAAGTATTAGGAATCACCAAACGGATATTTTTAGATATCCCTGATATGGCACTTACTAACAATAAAGAAACATTAAAACAATGCATAAAAATTATAAGAGAAGAAAAACCAGATGCAATATTTACACATGGACCAGTGGATAACCATAGAGATCATATAAATACATATTTTATCTCAGTTGAAGCAAGATGGCATGCGGGAGAACCAGTGGCAATAGAACTTGGAAACCCTTGGTATACAAAATATTTGTATTATTATAAAGGTATTATGGATGGATTACCTTCTATAATAGTTGATATAACAGATGTCGCAGAAAAAAAATATGAGGCCTTGATAACTCAGGTATCCCAATATAAAATTTTTAGAAAGAATAAAAAGGATTTTTTATCTGAAATTGAAATAATAAAAAAGACACGACCTAAAAAAATAGAACAATTTTGGATTTCTGATAAGGTTATAATATCTGACTTTTTACCTAAAGAAATTTAACAATTCATTTTTTATAGAGACATAAATTATTCAAAATCCTCTCACATGATATTTTTTCTTTTTCTTTATATAATGAAATCCTCCTTAAAAGTTCATCAAAATCAACAAGATGTGCATCAAAATCAGGACCATCAACACAAGCAAATTTAACAACACCTCCTACAGTAACCCTACATCCACCACACATCCCTGTTCCGTCTATCATTATTGGATTTAAACTTGCGATGGTTTTTATATTATAATTTTTTGTGATTTCTGCTACTTTTTTCATCATAGGAACTGGACCTGCTGTTAAAACCAGATCAAATATTTCACCATTTTTAAGCAATCTCTCAAGTATCTCAGTATTAAATCCTTTTTCTCCATAACTTCCATCATCTGTTGAGATGTACAGATTATCACTAATTTGTCTCATTTCTTCTTCAAGTATTATTAAGTTTTTACTCCTTGCCCCAATAATTGTTGTTATTTTATTTCCTTTTTCTTTAAATGATTTCCCCATCCAGAAAACAAATGCAGAACCTACCCCTCCAACAATTATACATACATGTCCATAATTTTTTATCTCAGTAGGTTTCCCTAAAGGACCAACAACATCAAGAATCTCATCTCCCTCTTCTAAAAGTCCAAGTTTTATCGTTGAAGTCCCAACCTCTTGAAAAATTAATGTAATAGTCCCTTTTTCTACATTTTTCCCAGCAATAGTCAAAGGAATTCTTTCTCCTCTTTCATCAACTCTTAAAACAACAAATTGACCTGGTAATGCTTTTTCAGCAATTAAAGGTGAGTATATTTCAATTCTTTTAATCTTTTCCGCAAGTTCCTCTTTTCTTATAATTTTATTCATTTGGTTTTCTCCCATTTAAGAAGTTCCATTACACTACTTAAAGTTCCTCCTTCAAGTATCTCTTTTCTTATTCTATTTTCTCTTTCAAAAACATCCATAGCCCTATTTGTAATTTCAACTATTTTTTCTTTAGGTATTACAACAACACCATCCAGATCCCCAACTATCCAATCTCCGGGTATAATTAATTGTCCACCTATTTTTATTGGAATATTTATTTCTCCAAAACCCTTTGGTTCACCTGCAGAAGGAGTTATAATTTTGGCAAAAACAGGAAATTTAAGTTTAATTATCTCCTCTATGTCTCTCACTCCTCCATAAATTACTACCCCTTCAATTTTTTTAATAATAGCACTATGTGTCGCAAGTTCTCCCCAACAAGCAGGTCCAACCCCTCCTGCATCAATTACAATAATATCTCCCTCTTCAGCAATGTCTATTGCTTCAACTGGTTTTGCCCAATCTCCTGGATAAGTTCTCACAGTTATACATTTCCCCGCAATTTTGACATTATCTTTTAATATCGCCTTAATTCCTTTTATCCACCCCCCTCTATGTAAAGCATCAGAAATATTAGCAGTTGAAATGTTTTTAAGAATTGTTTTTACATCTTCAAGTCCTACTCTTTTATAAAGTTTTGTAATAATTGGTTTACTTGTCTCTATTGCTTTTTTTATTTCTTCAATAGATTTTTTTACATTTGGTGATTTTGTTATTGCTCCTCCTATTATCAAAATTGAAGCTCCTGCTTTAAGTGCCTCTACTACATTTTCAGAATTTAATCCACCAGCAATTGCCACAGGAATATCAATATTTTTTACCACTTCACTCAGAAATTCAAAAGAAATTTCTCCTTTCATCTGTTGGTCTATTGGTATATGAACTCCTAAATAATTTATCCCAAGTTTTGCTACTTCTTTTGCTCTTTTTAAGTTCGCTGATTCTTCCATTAAATCCACCATTACCTCTCCACCATAATTTTTAGAAGATCCAATGCATTCCATTATCGTTTCATTTGATGCATTTCCCATAACCACTACTACATCAGCACCTGCTTTAAATGCCATTTCACTTTCAATTCTCCCTGCATCCATAATTTTCATGTCTGCAATTATTTTTTTTCTTGGAAATAGTTTTCTAAGTTTTCTTATTATTTCAACCCCACATGATTTTATCAAAGGAGTACCTGCTTCAATCCACTCAATACCACATTCTACTGCTTCCTTGGCAAGTTTTAACGCTCTTTTTTCATCAACAAAGTCAAGTGCAAGTTGAATGATAGGAAATTTGCTATTCATTTCGCCTTCCTTGCTATCATAATAAAACCAGTATGCCCTCTCATCAAATCCACTGGTCTTGTTCTTTTCTCATCAACAAGCCATTTTCTTTCTAATATTTCAAAAACGTTTATGTCTATAAAACCATTAATTTCTTCAATAAATCTTTTAATCTGCATAATCTGTGGATTATAGTTTACCAGAATTCCTCCTATTTTCAAATATTTTAAAACACCTTTTGCTCTCCATGGCTCTGATAAGTCTAAAAATATCTTGTCTGCCCATTTTTCTTCAATATTAAGGTTAAAATTTTCATCATATACATCCCCAATAACAAATTGTAAATTTTCTGGAATTTTCCCAAAATAGTTTTCCACATTTTTTTCTGCAATATTTTTAAATTCTTCTTTTTTTTCAATTGTTATAATCTTACCTTTTTTTACTCTAGATAGAATACCAATTAATAAAGAACCTGAACCTGTTCCTGCTTCAATAACATTATCTGTTTCAGTAAGATCAGAATAAAACAATATTATAGCCAAATCTTTAGGATAAATAATCTGAGTTTTTCTTTTTATTTTAAAAATGAAATCAGAAATTGTAGGTGAAAAGAAATAGCAATCTTTACCACAAATTAAACTACTTTTAATTCCCTCTTCAAACTCTGGAATTTCAATATCTCCAAGATGAGTTGAAAATTTTTTTAAATTTTTATCAACGAGCCATTTTCTTCCATTGTAATAAATGATTATTTTTTTCATTTTTAAAGACAAGTCCATCCACCATCTATAAGAATTGTGCTTCCTGTTATAAAAGGACAAGCATCAGAGGCAAGAAATACAGCCAAAGGTCCAATTTCTTCTGGTTCTCCTATTCTGCCAACTGGAATTTTTTCAATAAATGATTTTTTAATGTCTGGATCTTTTAATATCTTTTCATTTATTTCAGTATTAAAAACCCCTGGACATATACAATTAACTGTAATATTGTATTTAGCCCACTCAACAGCAAGGGTTTTTGTAAGTTGAATAATTGCTCCTTTTGTAGATGAATAAATACTTCTCCCAGGAATTGTTACGAAACTTAATATTGAACCTACCGTAATAATTTTCCCATATTTTTTCTCTATCATATGCTTTCCAACAATTTTACATGTATACCAAGTTCCAAAAAAATTTGTATCAAATAAATCTTTTGCTTCTTCAATAGTAAATTCTTCTGCATTTTTTCGAATATTTATTCCTGCGGAAGTTATAAGAATATCAATTTTACCAAACTCCTTTATAGTTCTTTCAACAAAATTTTCAATATCCTTATATTTTCTAACATCACCTTTTATAAAAATTATTTTTTTTCCAGTTTTTTCTGATAACTCTTTTTCCACCAATTCCCCTACCTTCTCATCCCTTCCAATTATAGAAACAAAAGCACCTGCATCTGCAAGTGACTTAGCCATTTCTTTTCCAAGCCCTTTTGTCCCTCCTGTCACAAGTGCTATTTTCCCATCCAAAGAAAATTTTTCTAAAATTTTCATTTTTTATTTTTCCTTTTGTTTTTTTTAAGAATCACAATATTATATCCGTTTTCCCTTTTATATTCAGAATAATCAACCATTTCCTTTATCAGATGGAAACCTAATCCATAATCTATTTCTTGTTCTTGAACATTTAAAGGATTAAAAGGTGTACCATCATCAATTATTTCTATATTTATTGTATTATCTATAAGTTCCCAGGTTACCTTTATAATATTAGGGTCATTATTTTTACATGTAATTATCTGACTGCAAATTTCATCAACTGTTAACATTAGTTCCCACGTCTTTTTGAAACTTAAATTTAAAATAGCACACTGCTTCTGAATAAAATTTGAAATTAATTCTAATCCTGCATAACTCGCTTCAACAATAATATAATCTTTTTCTTTTCCCATTATATAAAAATTTTATATATATTTTTTCAATCTCGTCAACCATTTTTTCAACAGGAAACAGTTTTTTAATTAATTTTTGCCCTTCTTTTCCCATTTTCTCTGCAATGTAGGGATTCTCAAGAAGAAAAAGAATTTTTTCTTTTAACTTCTCTATATCCTTTGGTGGAACAATAAAACCTGTTTTTCCATCTATCACAATTTCCTTTGCTCCATCAATATCAAAAGAAACTACTGGTTTCCCTCCAGCAAGTCCTTGAGCAACAGCCTTTGGTAATCCTTCTCTTAAACTTGTATGAACAACTATATCAATAATACTTACATATTCTGGAATTTTCTCAGGTGGCACAAGTCCTGTAAAAATTACCTTATTATAAATTTTATATTTTTTGGCATAATTTTCAAGTTCTTCTCGTAAAATCCCATCACCCACAAAAACTAATTTTGCTTCAGGATGAATAGATGAAATTTCTTTAAATGCTTCTAATAAATAGTTCTGTCCTTTTAAGTAAAATAATCTTCCTATCATTCCAATTAATTTTTCATCTTTCCCTATACAATACTTTTCTCTTAAAATTTCTCTTTTTTCTGCACATTCAATATAAGGTTTAATTTCAAAACCACTATAAATTACTGTATAATCTTCTTTACGCCCAATACCTGCTTGTAGAGATTTTTCTCTCATAATTTCACCAACACAAATAAAATGGTCTGTGAAATAATAAGCGATTTTTTCTAAAAAAATATAAAGGAAGTTTAGAATTTTACTTTGATATGGATGAAAAGGAAGGCCATGAATTGTATGAATTACTAAGCATTTACGATTTGCAAATTTTGCAGCAATTCTTCCAATTATACCTGCTTTTGCACTATGTGTATGAACAACATCATATTTATTTTTCCTAAAAATAAAAAAGAGTTTGAAAAAAGCAATAATATCATAAAAAGGATTAATTTCTCTTACAAGTTCTTTTATTATTATGAGTGGATATTTTTTTTCTATAATTTTTTTTTCAAGAGAACCTTCAGGACCTTTTGTAGGCCCACTTATTAAATCTACTTTGTATCCTTTCTTAATTAAACCCTCAACTGTATAAATAGTATTTTCTTGTGCTCCACCAACTATAAGTCGTGTTATAACATGGGCAATTTTCATAAGTTATCTCACTTTACACTCTAAAACATATTTTTTCATTATTTCTTTTATTACATCAAATTCTTCATCACTATAAGTAGTTTCTTTCATAAAATTCTCATTTACTAATTTTGAGGGGATAAATTTTTGTAAATAATACATTTTACTTCCCTCTATTATTCTTCCAATTTTTTCAAAATCATCAAAGGAAATCTGTTTTTTTACTACTGTAGTTCTAAATTCATATTCAATATCTGAATTTTTTATTAATTCAACTGATTTCAATATTTTCTTGGTATCAATTTCAACACCTGTAATTATTTTATATTTTTCTAATGGGCCTTTCAAATCCATTGAAATATAATCAATTAAATTTTCTTTTAAAATCTTTTCTATTATTTCAGGATTTGAACCATTTGTATCAATTTTAACCTTAAACCCAAGTTCTTTTATTTTTTCAATAAATGCAATTATATCATATTTAATAGTTGGTTCTCCTCCTGGTATACATACACTTTCAAGATACTTCTTCCTTTTTTCTAAAAAAAAGAAAAATTCCTGTTCTGAGTAAATATTTCCAAATTTTTCAGGTAAAACAAGTTCAGGATTATGACAATAAGAACATCTAAAATTACATCCTTGAGTAAAAACAATACAACAAATAGAACCTGGAAATTCAATTAATGATGTTTTCTGAATTGCTCCTATTTTCATTTAAGAATAAATGTTTTTCTTATTTTGAATTCTTCATATTTCCCTTTATTCCACTGACTTATAGGTCTTAAATAACCTACAATTCTTGAATAAATTTCTGTTGTTTTCTCACATTTTGGACAGGTAAAAATTTCTCCATTTAAATATCCATCATCAGGGCAAATACTAAATGTTGGTGTTAATGTAAAATACGGTAAAGTAAAGTTTTCACATATTGTTTTAACCAGTTTTTTAATACCCTCTTTTGATTCTATTCTTTCTCCAACAAAAATATGAACAACTGTCCCACCAGTATATAAGGACTGTAATTTATCTTGTTTTTCCAAAACTTCAAATATATCGTCTGTATAATTTACAGGTAAGTGTGTGGAATTGGTATAAAATGGCTCTGCACCTTTTTTATATTCTATTTCATTTGCAACTATTATATCAGGATATTTATTCTTATCTATTCTTGCAAGACGATAACTTGTTCCTTCAGCAGGAGTTGCTTCAAGATTGTAAAAATTCCCTGTTATTTCTTGAAACTTAATTAACTTTTCTCTCATAAAATTCATTATTTCAATTGCAAAATCAATACCTTCTTCTGTCCCTATATCTTTCCCAAAAAGATTCAAACATGCCTCATTCATACCAACAATTCCTATTGTAGAAAAATGATTAATCCAATATTTCCCAAATCTTTCTTTAACATTTCTTAAATAGAATTTTGAATATGGATAGAGACCTTCATCTGTAAATCTTTCAAGAATTTTCCTCTTTATCTCTAAACTTTCCTTTGCTAGTTCCATTAAATCATTCAATCTACTTTTAAATTCCTCTTTTGTTTTTGATAAATATCCAATTCTTGGTAAATTAATAGTAACTACACCTGTACTACCAGTTAATGGATTGGCTCCAAATAATCCCCCTCCCCTTTTCTTCAATTCATCTGTTTGTAATCTTAACCGACAACACATACTTCTTACATCATCTGGTTTCATATCTGAATTTATAAAATTTGAAAAATAAGGAATTCCATATTTACCCGTCATTTCCCATAATAAATCTAAATTATCATTATTCCAGTCAAAATCCTTTGTGATATTATATGTAGGGATAGGAAATGTGAAAACTCTACCCTTTGCATCTCCTTCAAGCATAACTTCAAAAAACGCCTTATTTATCATATCCATTTCTTTTTGAAATTCACCATAAGTAACATTCTGAAATTTACCACCAATAATAACTGGTTGATCTTTATAAATATCTGGAACTTTTAAATCAAATGTTAAATTAGTAAAAGGGGTTTGAAATCCAGTTCTTGTTGGAACATTAAGATTAAAAAGAAATTCTTGAATTGCCTGCTTTACTTCTTTATAAGTTAATCCATCATATCTCACAAACGGAGCCAAAAGTGTATCAAAATTACTAAATGCCTGGGCACCTGCTGCTTCACCTTGTAACGTATAAAAAAAGTTAACAATTTGACCTAAAGCAGAACCAAAATGTTTAGCAGGACTACTTTCAACCTTACCTTCAGCACCTTTAAAACCTGTTAAAAGTAAATCTTGTAAATCCCAACCAACACAATAAACAGATAAACATCCTAAATCATGTATATGAAAATCCCCTTCAACATATGCTTTTCTTATTTCTGGAGGATATATGTGGTTTAACCAATATGTTTTTGTTATTTCAGAAGATACATAATTATTTAATCCTTGAAGTGAAAAACTCATATTACTATTCTCTTTAACTCGCCAATCAATTTGGTTTAAATATTTGTCAACCAGGTCTAAACTTGCTTTTGTCGTTATTTCTCTTATTCTTGCATGTTGTTCTCTATAAATTATATATGCTTTTGCTGTTTTTTTATAAGGGGATGTTAAAAGAACTTCTTCTACAATATCTTGGATTTCTTCTACAGTTGGTATTTTATCTTTTATTATTTCTAATGCAAGGTCAAGGACTTTTATTGTTAATTTTTTGGCAATTTCTATTCCAAATTCTCCAGTTGCTTGCCCTGCCTTTAAAATAGCATTTGTTATTTTGCTTGAGTCAAAATCAACAATTCTTCCATCTCTTTTGATAATTTTCTTAAACATTTTTTCCTCCTATTTTTTCTATCTCTTTTAGAAACTGATTTATATTATCAAATTCCTGATAAACAGAGGCAAATCTAATATACGCGACTTTATCAAGTTTTTTTAATTTTTTTATAACAAGTTGCCCTATTTCTTTTGATGTAACTTCATCTTCATATCTTTGTCTTATATCTTTTTCAACTTCTTCTACAATTTTGTCAATTTTATCAATACTTATAGGTCTTTTCTCACATGCCTTCTGTATCCCAATTCTTATCTTATCTCTATTAAATTTTTCTCTCCTTCCATCTTTTTTTACTACAACTAATGGCTTTAAATCAATTTCTTCATAAGTTGTAAATCTTTTCCTACATTTAAGACATGCTCTTCTTCTTCTTATTAATAAGCCATCATCTCTTTCTCTTGAATCAATTACTTTATCTTTAAGATAACCACAATAAGGACATTTCATTTTCAATATATAGTATTTTATAAAAAATTTCACATCAATATATTGTATTTTTTAAAATTAATATAACACCTCAAGAAATTTTGTCAAGTGAATTTCTTAAAATAGAATTTTATTTACTTTTTACAAGTTGAACAAGAAGAAGAACTACAGGTAGAACAAGAACTTGAAGAAGAGGTTAAACCTTTTTCTTCTTTCTCTCTTCTTTTATATTCTTCACTTCTATATTCTGTTGTATAAAAACCAGGACCTTTAAAAATTATACCACCACCAATTCCAACTAATCTTCTTAAACTATCGTTTTTACATTCTGGACATATTTTTAATGCTTCTTCTGTCATTTTTTGAAATTTTTCAAATTTGTATCCACAATTTTTACATTCATAATCATATGTGGGCATCTTCGTCCTCCTTTTTTATTAATTAGATGTAATAAATAACAAAAAGTTTCTTATATGTCAAGTATAGTTTTTTTATAACAAGTAAGAATTTTGCCAATATATAATCGATGATAATCACCAGATTTATAAATTTTTTCCTTTATTTCCTTTGCTATCATTTCTGGTTTTATATCTATCTTTCCAATAACTTTACATTCATAACTAATTATACTTTCTTCAACAAGTGGAGATCTTACATATTTTGATTTTAAAGGAGTTAATTTTGTTTCTTTAAATTTATCAATATTTCTTCCTGAAACTGTTCCACAGTAATTAATAATATCTTTATATTTATCATCAAAAACATTTAAAGTAAAATCACCAGTCTGTTCAATTAATTCATAAGTATATCTTGATGGTCTAATAAAAATGATAAAAACAGGTTCGCCCCACACGATACCAATACTTCCCCAACCAATAGTCATAAGGTTTGGCTTATTATTTTTATCAATTGAACAAACAACAACTTTCCCTTCTCTTAAAAATTTAATAGTTTCTTTTACAAGTTCAATATAATCTTCTATCTTTTCCATAATTTACTCCTTTTTTAATGTGTCTTTAAAAAATTTTGTAGTTTCTTCTAAAACTTTTTTTTCGCTTTCTTCTGTTGTAAAAACATGCCCACCTTTATCAAGGATTAACATTTTTAAACTTCTTGCATTTATATGAAATTTTTCAAAATAGAAAAGTGAATGGTTTAAATCAAGAGTGATATCATCTTTCGTATGAATGATAAAAACGTCACCTTTATATCTTTCAACAAATTTTTCTATTTTCAATTTTTCAGTTGATTCTATAAATTCTCTTCCAATATAATGTCCTGTTCCTGGAATATAACATTTTCCATATTTTTTAAGTTTTATAATCATCTTTTTAGTTATTAATTTCTTCTTAATAATCTCTGGAAAAGCAAGAGGAGACCATAAACATAAAGATCTTATCAAATCAAAATTTGAAGCAACATAAGTCGCAGTTAATGCTCCCATTGAAAGTCCCAAAACACCAATTCTTTCAATATCAATAAAATCAAATGTTTTTAAAAATTCTACTGCTTTTTCTCCATCCTTAATTTCTGTCATTAATGTCATGTCCTCAAAATTCCCTTCACTATCTCCAGAACCATAAAAATCAAATCTTAAAACAGAAATTCCCTCTTTATATAATTTTCTTGCAAGTTTAGTAAATAAAAAATGGCTCTCACACTTATTCCCTGTAAAACCATGAAATAGGATAACTCCAGGTGATTTTACTTTTTCATAAATATGAATTACCCCAAACAATTTACCTTTACTACCGGTAAAAGTTACTTGTTTTTCCATTTATTCTCCTTTTAAAATTCAGATTCCATTCACTTTAATTTATGATTTTTCTTTTGATAAAAAGGTAATTATATCTTCTATTGTAATTGAATTTAGACATTTTCTTTCTTTACATTGTTTCATTTTTTCCTTTTCACATGGACTACAACCAACTTTTTTATGGATAATTTTAACATTTTCACCTTTTGGTCCCCAAATAAATGGAGAAGTTGGACCAAAAATTGCAATTGTTTCTACCCCTGTAATACTAAATAAATGTGTAATTCCAGAATCGTTTCCAATATAGGTTATAGTTTCTTTTGCTATCTCTATAATAGTATCAAAACTAGGATTTATAAGTATTTCACCTTTGAAATTTTCTTTCCAAAAGTAAATTTCTTCCTCTTCTGCAGGACCAAGTAATATTTTAACATTTTCTAATTTTTTACTTAATTGCAAAAAGTTTTCTCTATTCCAATTTTTACTTTTATTTCCACTCCCAGGATGAATTACATAAAATTTACCTTTATTGTCAATTTTAATTCTGTATATTTCTTCAATTTTACTAAAATAATTTTTTATTGGCTGAAGTAGATAATCTGAGATGTGGATATTTAGTTCTTTTATTATAGGATGAAAGATTATTTCTTTAGTAAAATTCTCTTCTAAATTTATCCCTAAAATTTCTTTTCTATCACAAAAAGCATAAATAAGGTCAAAATTCTCCAAAAATTTTTTTAAAACTTTATTATTTTTTTCAAAAAAGAAAACAAATTCATAAGAATCAATAGGAAAAAACTTATCAACACTTCCATAATTTTCAACAAAACTTTTGTAAATACCTTTACCACATACAAAAACCTGATATCCATTATTTTTAAAAGTAGCAAAAACAGGAAAAGTAAGAATTAAATCACCAAGAGAACCTTCTCTAATTATTAGTACTTTTTTCATTTTTCATTATCTTTAAAATTTCTTCAAAAATTATTTTACTTCCTTCTTCATTAGGTAAATTCACATAAACAAATTCATTCTTTTTAAAAAATTTTTCTCCATTTTCAACTTCCGAAAAAATTTTGTATATATCTAAAAAAATAAAACCTCTTTTTTCTGAAATTTTTCTTAGTTTTTCTCTATAAGGTTGAAAAGTTTCTAAATAAGGATAAGAAGGAAATGGTGAAGTCAAAATTATATTTGACGTTTTTTGAGACAAAAGCCAAAGCATTCCATCATAAACTTTTTCCCATTCATTTAATCTATGTCTTCTTAAAAGTGAGTTTAAAAAAGGGAAGAAAATAATAAAAGTACTATCATCAATTTGATTTAAAATGTTCTGTATAAATTTAAATTCATTTAAAAGATAATTTACATACTTTTCTTCGGATATTTTAAAAATTTCTATTCTCTTTTCTTTATAAAAATCTTTCAACAGTTTATATAAATCTAATGGGAAATCTCCAATAATAACTATTTTAAAAAATTCTTTTTCTTTTGTCTTCATATTTGAATATTCAGGGATTTTAAAAATAATAAATTCATCACCTTTTTTAAAAAATATCCCATCTATTGAATACTCACTTTCTGTAAGTCCAACCATCTTTATAATTTTTTCTTCTATTTCTATATCATTAAAATAAATTTTTATTTTAACTTCATTTTGTTGGTCAATAGGTAAAGTCAAAGATTTGCCGTTTTCTTTCCCAGGTAGAATATATAATTCCTTTTCATTTTTTCCGCTTTTAATTAAACATTTAATTGGAACTGCTGATAAATTTTCAATTTTAACTGGAATATACAAAATTTCATAACCATAAACAAAATTCTCAAAAGGAAGAATGTCAAAATTTACTTTAATTTCATTTATGTCTCCTAAAACTATTTTATGAGAAAATTCACCGTATTCCTTATTTTTCTCTGTTTTAAGTAAAATATTTATTTCTTTTTTTATATCTTCTAATTTAACTATAATTTTTTCTCCAGTATAAGTTTTCCCTTCAATTTCCCAAAAATATCTATCAGAAGAAGACAAAGTTGCATCAAGTTTTATATAAACAAATTCCATATTTTTAACCTTAAATGGACCTTCAATTTCATAATCAAAATATGAAGTTTTTTTAGAAATCAAATTTTCAACCTTTCTTAATTTTAATTTTACTGGAACTTCATTTATAGAGGTCATATCCCAATATACTTTCCCTTTATCATTATAAAATCCAATCCCTTCTAAATTTCTTTCTCTAATTTTCAAAAGTGGAATTTCTATTTTTACCCACTTTCCCCTTTCAGGTAAATCACCAATTTTTTCTTTCTTTATACTTTTTATTTTTATATTATCTTTTCCAAAAGAAAAATAATAATGTCTTCTATATCTTGAAATAATTTCCACCATAATTTCTTCAGTATTTTCATCTTCAATAAAAACATAAGTGATAACTTTATCTTCAGAAGTAATAGGGAACTGTTTTGGAAAACTAATTCTATGAAATGAAAAACCAGCATTTCCTGTATGAGAAAAAATTCCATTTAATGGTTTTTCAACCCATACCCAGACTCCTGATTTTATTGAATTTGGCAATATGTAATCATCAATTAAAAGTTCTCCTTTTTTAAATTTATTATACTCTTTATTTTTTTCACTATATCCAAGGAAAACTTTATAATTTATTGAATTGGTAGGTTTGAAAATAATCTCCATTTCATTATTTAAAAAATCAACACCTAAAACTTCACATTCTTTCCCATTTTCATCTATAATTTTTATATCATTGTATTTTTCTTTTCCCACAATAAATCTAAAGGAAGCAAGTTTTACAGTTTCAATTAAGTTTTTATTTTCACATGAAAGATTTATCATATATTTATATTCAGCAGTAAAAGAAAAAATCTGTAAGATATAAAAAATAAAGAATATTCTTTTCATTTTTGTCTTTTAATTTTTATAGCAATGTCCTTTTCAAAAGGAATAATAGGAATCAAAAGCCCATCTTTATTTTCAATTATAATTTCTTTAATAACTTCTCCCTTATATGTATCCCAAAATTCTACTTTATATATACCCTCATTCAAATTTTTAAGTATAAGTTGAGCATCTTCAATCTTTATTGGATTAATTCTTTTAATTTGACTATTAAATACCTTCTTATCATAAATCCAAAAAAATCCTTCGTCTCTATTCTGAATTCCCACAAAATCAACATCCTTTCCCATAATCTTACCATCAGAAATTTGTAAAAATTTTCCCCTCCTATCTTCATTTTCCCAGAATTTTGATAGTGCTTTGTAATGAAAATATAAGTTAAAGTGTTCAATAAAAGGCCACCACCAGAAAAGAGCAACACCAAACATTGGCATCATTGAAGAAGACCAAATTCCTCCATGTAAATTATCCTCAAGATAAACTCTATCTTTGCCAACGCCAAATTCATTTATCATCATTGGTTTACCATATCCCTTTCTTTTCATATAATAGTCCATTACACTATTTACTATTAAACTATCATATGCATTCCCAACAAGTGATTCAAGTTCAGGTATAACCCAAACCATTGGATCATCAGGTCTTCTACAGTAATGAGTTGTTATTGCTCTTTTATAAGGGTCAATTGATTTTAAGTAAGGATACATAATTTTATGCCAATATCTCACTTTATCAGATGAATAAAATCCAGTTAAATCTACTTCATTCCAGAACTCCCAGAAAACTATATTTGGTGAATAACCCCATCTTGAAACAATATAATTCAATCTCTGTTTAAAATATTCAATCGCTTTTTCATTATCAAAAAATTCGTCAGGTGATTTTAAAAAACCTCCATTTATTTCATTATAAGGATTGTCCCACCATTCTGCGTCAGGATGAATGCTAAATTGTCCATGATTAATTAAAGTTAAAACCATAAAAATTCCATACTTTTCAGCAATATCACAAATATAATCAAGTTTCCATGAATTTTCCAAACTATATTTCCCAAGATTTTTATAATGAGGGGCATAATTATAATTCCATTCAATCCCAACCCACCAGGCACCCATCCATACCCTTGCATAGTTTTCTCCATTTTCAGCCATTTTTTTAAAATATTTATCATAAGCAAAAGTTCCAAGCCCCTTTTTATATGTAAATTCATAAGGATAGGCACTTCTTTCATCATCTGGAGACCTCAAAGTATGCCCTATTGGATAGAAAAATTTACCATTTGAAAAAGAAAGGTAATATTTATCATTTTTATCCCAATTAACAAAACCATTTCTATCACTTTCAACAACTTCAAAATTCCCTTTATATATCTCCATTTCTTTTTCTTTTCCATGTAGTTTTATTTTATATTCATACAAACCAACTTCTTGAGGAGTAAATCTAATTTTCCATTCACTTTTACCATATGGAATTAATTTTTCTCCTTCTTCATAAAGTGTTCTTAAATAATCATGATAAAAAAAGGCAGATGTTTCAAATAAATTTCCAGACGGAGAAATGAAAATTCCTTTTAATTTTAAATCAGGATTAAAAGGGTTATTAAATAAATAAGAAACTTCAAATGTAATTTCAAACTTCTCATTTCTTCCTATTTTTTTTGAATTTTCTCTAAAATTATATATAAAAAATTTTTCTTCATTTTCTCCTTTAAAACCTTCAAAAGAATCAATGTATAATTCACCGTTATAACTATTCCAAAACCATATGATTATCCCTATTTCAGTTATATTTTCTTTCACATATGAATCAAAAACTTTAAGATGAGAAACAGGTTGCCAGAAATTAGTATTTTCTTTTAGATTTAATATAACTTTTTTTTCTTCGCCTCTTTTTAATTTAATTTTTTCTGTTTCAAACCAATTCCATTCATCATCTTTTATGTATACAATAAATTCACCATCAATTCCATCTTCTTCTGGGATATAAATTCTGAATGATAAATAATCAAAATCTTTACAATTAAATCTTCCTTCATGAAAAATTTTTACAATTTTTAAGTTTCTAATTTCTGCACATAAAGAATATTCGCCAGTACTTGAATATTTTTTGGATGAATAAAGTTTTGAATTTTCATCTTCTATTTTCCAATTGTTTATACTATTTTCAAAATCAAAAATTATTTCAGAAAAAAGAGAAATAACAAAAATAAAAGAACAAAAAATTAGTTTTTTCATTTTCTATATATTCTTCCCTTAAAAATATATGTCTTTGATATTTCTTCAATAATTTTTACATTTTCTGGGATAAAGTTTGAAATTTTTAATTCAAAAATATCAAAAACAAAATTATCTTTCTTTTCTTTAATTATTTTTTCTTCATTTTTCTTCTTATTTATTTCTATCTCTGGAAAGTAGAATGTAACATCTTGATTTTCAGGATATTCAATTTTAATTTTTAAATTTTTAGTTTTTACATTCCAGACTAATGCATCACCCTCTTCTTCTGCTAATGGTTCAATCATCAAAGGGCTATCATAATTTCTATAGTTTTTAATCTTCACTTCCCAGTCTTCTTCTTTAAAAGTAAAATCAAAATAGAGAATAAATTTATTATTAGTTATTTCATTTTTAAATTTTAAATCAAACTCGTCAGAAAACTTTTCTATGACAGGATAAAAAATCTTATATATATTTTTCTTTTTCCACTTATTTTTATCAATAAAAATTTTATCCTGCCATTTTAAATAAAACTTATCAAGGTCTTTGTTAATCATCACATAAGGTTCACTTAGAAAATTTTCATTTTCAATCCAACTTTTTAAAATAAATTCTGTTTCTTTCTCGGGTTCTCCATAAGGATAAAATTCAAATTCTTTATTTATATGATTTAAAAAAGGTACTTTTTCTGAAGGAATTAATCTTGTTATATTAGTTTCATTTTTTCTTATAATAATATAAAGTAAATTATCAGTTGCATCTTTCAATACAAAAAAATTCTTTTTTAAATTCTCTATTTCTCTTTGAATTCCTCTATCTCTTGTTATTGTCTCAATTTCATTTAAAATTTCCACTCCTTTTTTTATTTCTCCTTTCTCAATTAATATTTTTGCAAGTAAGAATTTGGCATTTTCATTTTCTTTGTTTTTAAACAAAAATTCTTCAACTATCTTTTTAGCGTCTTCAAGTTTCCCTTTTTTCAGATAACATTCTCCTATATTTAGATAATAATTTTCTTTTTTAAACAACTCAATTAATTTTTGATATTTCTCTATTGCTTTCTCATAATCTTCTAATCTTATATAGTGCTCTGCAATTTTTTTTATTATTTCTTCCTTATATTTATCATCATCTATTTTTTCAAGTAACTTCTCATATTCATTTATTTTTAGGATATAATCATCAACTGTAGAAAGGCGCCTATCAAATTTTCTTTCAATTGTATTTACTGTAAGTTCAATAATAGTCCTTTTAATTCTTTCATTTTTTGACAAATAATTGAACAAATCCCAAACATCATTTTCCAAAATTTTTCTTTCATTTTCCTCTGTTATATTATTAAATAAATTTGTAAGAATTGTTTGATTTTTTGGTGAATCTGGAAATATTTTTATAAATTCAATGTAATATTTTGAAAATTTCAAATTATAAGGAAAAACCTTATTAATTATATTAAAAATTATATCTCCATTTGTATTTCTCTTTATTTCTTCTTCCTTTAAAATATCAAAACCTTCTTTAATTTTCTCTGAATAAAAATATTCAAAACTTCTGAAAATTTTATACGAAAGGGTATCTTCTGATAATTCATTCAAAGTTAAATTTCTTTCTTCAGGATTTGAGATTTCTCTATAATAAAAAATTGAAAGAAAAAGAATATACCAATTATTCTTCTCATTTTTAATTACTTTAAGAAAATTTTCTTTACTATTTTCGTATTCTCCTAAATTGTAATAACTTTCTCCTAAACGTGCTATTACTTGATAATTTTGTGAATTATGATTTATACAATTAGTATAGTTTTCAATTGCTCTTTGATAATTTTGATTCCAAAAATAATTATTCCCTTTTTCTTCATATGCTCTTGAAAGATTATTCTTTACATTTTGTAATACGGATACAAATTTAAGATTGTTACCATATTTTTTTAATATTTCTTCGCCTAATTTTATTACACTATCCACATTCCTCTCTTTCCACCAGTAGATTTCAGAAAGAACTCTAATTGTTTCCTGAATTATAAATGGATTATCTGTAACTGTTTCATAAATCAAGTTTTCAAGATACTTTTTTGTTTTCTCTATATTTTTAAGGTAATAATAAGAAAAACCAAGATAAAAGTTTAATTCTGGATTATTTTTATCTTTTGCTTTTTCAAGGATATTTATTACATTTTCATAGTTTTTTTTATTAAACTCTATTTTTGCTTTTTCAACTACAGATTCTTCTCCACTTAAATAAAAGATAATGAAAAAAAGGAAAGTAAAAATATAAAATTTTTTTTTCATTTATTATCTACTTAGACGGTAAGTTAGAAGTATTGGCCTATTTTCTCTAAGAACTTCAATTGTTACAATGTCGGTATTTGAGTTTTTAATTTGAGTATAAACTTTTAGTCCAGTAGCAACGCTATCAATTAATATCCCGTTAACTCTCCTTATTATATCTCCATTTCTCAAACCATATTGATAAGGTAAACTATTTTCAGGTAAATTTGAAATTTTAAAACCTTCCACTCTACCTTCTTTTACATTTGGTAATAAATTTAAGTTTTCAATAAGTTTTTGGTCATTTATAAGAGAATTAATTGTTTTATTAAAATCAACATTCATTGAAACTACTTCTTCTGGAAAAATAGGATTTTCTACTTTTGGTGAAGAAATAACAACCTTAGATGTTTCTTCTTTTGAAATCACTAATGGTGTATTAGTTGATTTATTTTCAAGATTAAGAGAGATATTTTTCCCATCATATTCAAAAATAACTTTATCTTTTAAAATTTTTATAATTTTACTTTCGCCAACTTTCTCTTCTTCTTTATATATATTTTCATTATTTGTTTTTTTATCTTTTATAATAGCAAAAGAATTGCCCTGGGGAAAATAAATAATACCAGTAATTTCTATAATTGTTTCAAGTGAAGGTAACGGAAGTGGTTTTAAAATATTTGTTGGTTCAGTTTTTGGCGTTGGAGGAGGTGGTAAAGGAGCAGTAAATATATTTCTTTTTAATATTATTGACTCTCTACCAAATACTGTATTAAGCACAACTAAAAGAAATATAAACTTTGCCCACCTCATTTTTATTATTTTACCCTTTTTATCAACAAAATTAAACCACTTATAAAGATAATAAAAGGTAAAATGTTTGTTATGTATAAAATAACCAAAACTATAATAAAGTAAAGAGCAAATTTAACAGGAATTATAAATATTGAATGTTTCTTTAAAAATTCTGCCAAATTAGGAGAATGAGTATAATAAAATTTTATGAATAATTTACCAAATTTATTTTTTATCAAAAATCTATCCCTAAATTCTCTCAATATCCTTACTTGCCAACTATTTTCTCCAAAACAAGCACTTGCAATAAAACAACCTCCAGCAGTTTGGGTAGATGGAATCCCTGCAGTATCAATCCATATGTAAAAATATTTTGTCTGTTGGTCATAACTTAAACCAGATGGAACAGTTTCTTTATTGGAAAAAGAAGCCAGTGGTCTTGCATACCAAGAATATCCAAATAAAGCATTCCTATGTTGTGCCCTCACTCTTATATACCACCTTGCATTTTCCCATAGAATATGTGTATCATAGATTATAATTTCACATAGACCTGTAAGATAATTATAAACTCTATCTGCAATTACCTGCAATTCTGTATCTGGTCTTGTTACATCATCCGGTTTTCTATTTTTCCAGAATTCTATATAATAATAACTTTCACTTTGAGTATTATCGCTCCATTTTATCACAAGAGAATTCCAGCCACCATATGCTTGTAAATTTGTTGGATTCTCATTAAATGGAAAAGCAGTTGGAATCGCCCAAGAAGGATTTGAATCGCTTGACGCCTCATTTGTCTGTTGATTAACTGCTCTTATAACATAATAATAAGGTCTACTATCTGAATAGATAGGAGTATCAATATAAGTAGTTGCATCTGCTGGAACTATTTTAATTGTAGTATAAGGTGGATTAGGATTACCTATTGTTGGATGCCTTCTTCTTATTTCAAAACCAGTATGAGTTGAAAATGATAATTGATCCCACCTCAAATTAACTCGTCTTTCTCCACCTGTGGTTTTAAGACCTGTTGGTGTCAATAATTGAGTTGGTAAATCTTCTAAAACCCAGTAAAGAGAGGTATTATCACTAAGAAAAGGAGAACGATAACTATATAATTTTCCTGCTTTACTACTTACCTGAATACCAATAACTGCATTTGCTCCAAAATCATAACTTACATTCCCAAATTCTACATCTTTATAACTGAATAAAATATCTGATTTGTTTTCAAAAAATACAACCTGAAAAGTTACTCCATTTGTTCCTCCTACATTATAATGAGGGACATTTCTCCATTCAATAACAAGTTTTCTATTTGGAGCATTTCCTAAAACAGCCCAGTAGACATTATTACTCCCTTGTGAAGGTAATAAATCATCTCTAAAAGGTGCTATTTGAATATTTAAGGATGCATCAGGAAGTCCATATAATGAATTTTGTGTCCAATAATAACTTTTTATATCATCAAAAAAACTTATAATTCCATTAGAATCAATGTAAACCTCTGTAAAGCCAGTGTCATATCCTCCAAATTTTATTGGAAAAGGAGCCCTTATTTTTACAACCTCATTATCCCCTAAATTTAGATTTGTCTCATAACCAGTAATATCTTCCCATCCAAAGGCAGTAGGATAGTAATTGTAACTTTTTAAAAAATAACATTCAAAAGAATCATTATTTGGCAAAGTAAACTTCCTTTTTCCTACTGTCTGGGTAGTGTTGTCATAACTTCCTGAATAAACTCCATCATTACTCATAATATCAAAACCATTCCCATTATCATAAAGAGTAAATGTCTCTCCTGAATCAATATTCACAATAACATCTCCTGCACCTCTTTCATCAATTAAATTTAAAGCAGATATATCAAGTTTTTCTTTATAATAACAACTAACTTTATCTCCAATTGGTCTTAATCTTGCCATAAGTGTTTTCCCTTTTGGAGATACAGCATCTAAAGCATTTATTCTTTTTCCTGTTATTGAAATATCTTTTAGAGAGGGGATATCATCTCCACTTGTCAATATCAAATTTTTTATTTTTATCCAGTCATATGTAGTAAATTTTGATTTTATCAAAGCAGCAAGTCCTGTAACAAAAGGAGCAGCCATACTTGTACCATCCATACTTCCGTAAGAATTGGTTGGTAAAGTACTGTATATACCTTTTCCAGGAGCACCAACATGAACTTTAAATTTCCCATAATTTGTTCCACCCCCCAAAGTGGAGAAAATTGCTGGTTGGTCATTTATATCTGTTGCAAGAACTGTAATTACATTTGGTAGATAAATTCCAGCAGGATGAACTGGATCATAATCTATATTACGAAGTCCATTACCTGCTGCTGTGATAAACAAAATACCTCTTTCCATCAATTTTTCTATTGCCTCTTCAAGTGCTTGCATTCTAACATAACCACCAAATGACGCATTCACAGCAATAATATTTTCTCCTTCATCTTTCTTTTTCAATATATACTCAATACATTCAATAATCCAGTCAACTGTTATAGTTCCGGAAGAAGTACCTACTTTTAAGGGCATAAGTCCTACTTTCCAGTTAACACCTGTTACACCAATTCCATTATTACCAACTGCTCCTATAATTCCTGCAACATGAGTTCCATGTCCTCTATAAAGACCGCTAATAGGTTCAATAAATTCTGAAGGTGCTCCTCTTTGATAACTACCTATATTTGCAATTGTAGGATTTATACCATAAAAATCATCAACATAACCATTTTTATCATCATCAATAGAATTATAGTTTATTGTATTGAATATTAGTTCCCCTTTATTTAGCCATAAATTACTATCAAGGTCTGGATGTTTCCTATCATTTCCTCCTGCCATAGGAGCAGGTGTATAATCAATTCCGGTATCAAGTATAGCAACTACAATTGATGTATCACCTACTGTTATATCCCATGCTTCTGGTGCTTTAATTTTAGTAAGTCCCCATTGTTGAGGGAAATTTGTATCATTTGGAGTTGCGAAGAATTTTAAAATATAGTTTGGCTCAGCGTATTCAATATCATTTTCTACTTTTAAACTCTTAATTTTATTTTCAACACTTATCCCATCTTTAATTTTTAAGAGATATAAATTTTGAACTACTCCAAGTACCTTTTCTATCTCAAGATTATATTTCTGACAAATTGAATTTACCGCTTGAGAATTTTTAAACTTAACTATAATTTTATCTACAATATATTCTGTCTCTAATCTGCCTTTCTCCCATCTTTGTTGAGATAAAGATAAAAATGAAATAAATATAAGAAGAAGAAATATCTTTTTCATTGGTTTACCTCCTTATATACATACGTTTCTACTGTAAAAACTCTTTCTTAGCCTAATTCCCTTACAATTTTAACTGTTTCTCTAAAACTATATTCTTTGTTAACATTTTTATTTTCTAACCTTTTTGTTTTATTTAACCCATTTTTTGCAATAATTGCTTTTTCTTTTCCATTTCCAGAATAAAGTTAAGAATATAAGAATTATAGAGATATAAATGAGAATTTTAGAAAGAGCGACACAAACTAAAATTATAATAAAATAAAGTAAAAACCTTGTAAAAAGAAGCACCAGTTTATGGGTTCTCAAATATTCAGCAATATCTGGAGAAATTTTATAATAAAACTTTACAAACTTTTTACCAATATAATTTTTAATTAGAATTTTATCTCTAAACTCTTTAAGTATCCTTACTTGCCAACTATTTTCTCCAAAACAGACACTTGCAATGAAACAACCACCTCCACCAGGCTCTGGAGGAGGTGGTGGTGTAATGGTTAATGTTGTAAAATATGTTGGGTCGCTCCATTCAGACCACATTCCATCTGAATCCTGATATCTAACCTGCCAGTAATATGTTTTCCCTTCTTGAAGGGATGCACTTACTAATATTGAAGTTACTGCACCTGCGTTGAGATTTTGCCAATAAGGAGAACTTGAAGAACCAGTACTTTCCCATAATCTCCATTGTGAATTACTCATAGTATCCCCATCTTGGTCATAAAATCCAGTTGCTACAAGTAAAGGAGTTAAACTTACACCTGTTGCTCCATTTACAGGATATAAATTTTCTGGTTTTCTTGGAGGATTTTGTGGTTTTGGCATTGTTGTAAAACTTGCTTCATTACTCCAGTTAGACCACGTACCCCACTGGTCTTGATACCTTACCTGCCAGTAATAAGTAGTAGAATATAAAAGAATTCCAGAAGGGACAGAAATTGATGTTGTAGTAGTTTCAGCCTGCCAAATATATGTAGAACTTCCACTTTGTCTAATTCTCCATTGTGCTTTTAAAAAACTATCTCCATCAGGGTCACTAAAAGCAGAACCTGTCAAAGTTGGAGTTAATGTAATACCTACTGCTCCACTGGTCGGTGATTGACCTGTTGGCGTTAAAGGAGCACTATTTGTTCTTGTTGTAAAACTTGTTTCATCACTCCAATCAGACCAACCACCATTTACATCTTTATATCTAACATGCCAGAAGTATTTTGTATTAAAACTTAATCTACCAGAAGGAACCTGATGGGAAGTAACTGCTCCTATTTCACCACTATCATAAACAGGATTATTATAAGTTGAATTTTCTAATCTAATCTGCCATTGAGAACCTGCAAAGTTAACATTTGTTGGATGAGAATAATTAGATGCTTGCAAAGTAGGTATTATAGAAACACCAGTTGCATTGTTTGGTGGTAGTAGATTTGTTGGTTTATTTGGTCTTGTTGTAGTTAATGTTATTTCATTTGTATAGTTAGAGTATTGCCTCCCTGAAACAATATCTCTATAACCTCTTACTCTATATGAATAAGATGTATTTTCTGTAAGACCAGCCCCATTTTCATCATCTATATATGTAGTAATATCTCTTCCGACCGTTCCTATCTCCACAAAATTACCACTCCCTATTTTTCTTTCTATTATAAATCCATCTTCTTCTGGATTCTCAGAATTATCAGTCCAGTTTAATACAATGCGCCACTTCCCATTTAAATATTCAGCATAACCAGTTAAATTTGTTGGATCTTGTAATTGTCCTGTACTTGTTGTTACATTCACTATATTAGACCATGTTGAGTAAGTAGGAGGGGTTGTAATAAATGCTCTTACTCTGTAATAATAAGTTGTATCAGGAGCAAGCCCATTTCCACTATTATCATCTGTAAATGTTGTTATATCTCTACCGACTTGTCCTATTGTCTGCCATGTTCCAGTTGTTCCTATTCTTCTCTGTATTTCAAAGCCATCTTCATCTGGATTTTCTGAATTATCAAGCCAGTTTAAAACAACCTGCCATTTTCCATTTACAAATTGGGGAGTTGCTGATATAATCTGTGGCGCATTTAATACAATTGGTTGCCCAATTATAATTGCATTTGTTCCTACTAAATATTCTCCTGATGTCCCCTGGTCAAACTTTATTCTATCACCGGCAAAGCCTAAAGGAACGGATAAATCATTTCTAATTTCAACTCTAAAGGTCTCTCCCGTAACTGCATTTTCAGAAGTCCTTAAAATAATATAATAATCGTCTCCTGAATTAGAACCAGTATCATCATTGGGGATAGCATAAACACTATCAGGCAAAGTTAAAACAATCTTATTACCTGAAAAACTTATTGATTTAAGATTAATTGGAAGGTCATCAATATCCCAACCAGAATTTATTCCACTTTCTTTAAATAATGCAATTCCACTTAAACTTCCATCTGTTGTTAACTGTTTTAGATTATATAAGTTTCCTGTATAATAAATCACAATTTCCTTTAAATATCTACCTCCGTCTGTCCCATCTCTTTTACCATCAAATAAATTAATTCCAATTGCAGGACAATCATAGGTTGGTGGAATAACATAATTGTTACTTGGAATTAGGTATGTAAGTTTAACATTTAAATTTCCAGTTAATGTATGGGTTTTTAAATTTATATTTGCGAAAGAATAACCAGAAGAAAAAACAAGTCCATTTGAAGGTAGAGAAATAGAAAATTTATCTCCATATAATAGATTATTACTTGTCCTTATTGCAACAAAAAATTCATTTCCAGTATTTGTTGTAGGTAATGAAATATTTTGAGGAAAAACGCCATCTAAATACCAACCAAGACAGTTTCTTCCTCTTCCTACAAAATAAATATCATCTCCATCTGTATACTTTCCATCCTGGTCTTCATCATAAAATACAAAACCAAATGCTCCTTGGTGTAATTTTTCTCCAAATGTTCCTGATGAAGGAGTTGTTCCAACTATAACTTTATCAGTTTGTGAATTAAATATACCGTCATCTTCATTGTCAAGCCATAAACAATCTTCCAAACTCCATATACTATCATTATTAGCATCATACCAGTAAACTCTATCATCCCAATTAAAATAAGAAAGAACTTTCCCTTGCCAATTTATTATCTGTGTCTTATATCCTTGACCAGAAGTTGTAGTTCCATCTCCATCAACAAATCCATCAACATAATCTGACTTCCAACTTGACCAACTAACGGGAATTAAAGTATCTGCTCTCCAATCAAAAATATCATTATTATTTGTATCTCGCCATATTGAAACACCACTTAAAATATTATTTGTTAAAGGAGCAATTATTTCAGAAAAAGGGGTAGTGTCAGGGAAAATTCCTTCTTCTGGATTGAAATAAACTCTTATTTTTTGAAGTTGATTTGTTCCTGTTGAATGGTCCCATGCACTTATTCCTATTACTCCAATTGGGTCACTTGTAGCATCTATAATTTGACCTGAAGTTGTTAGGTCTGTAAAAATTGTTGCAGTTACTGTTGTATTTGTTAAGGTATATGTTATTACTCTTTTATAAGTTATTCCACCTGCATCTCCAGTAAAAGTCAAGGTATTTTCACCAACAAGATTACTTCCCCAAAGCAATATATGAAACCTATCACCTGGGTCCATGTTTTCATTTGGTTGAATTACAAGAAAATAATCAGGTCCAGCATTCTGTCCAACATCATTTGTTGGAATATAACCAACAGATGTATGATTTGTAAAATTAGGAGGAGGGTCTCCAAATTCTAATCTTACTCTAAATCTTCCTTGTGGGTCATCTGCTGCTCTTGGTAATAAATAGGGTAATTTTGTCATCCACACTCTTTTATCAAGCGGGTCAAATATTCCATTTCTATTTGTATCCTTATATAAAGCAATTCCACATCCACCATCAGGATCATTTGGATCTGAATTTGGTTTAACAAGTTCTGAAAAATCTAAAGTAGGAGGATTGTTGTTATCAATTATTATTAAACTCATAGAACTAAAAGAAATATTTTTACCAGGAGGAGCAACAAGATTTATTCCAATTACTGGTGTCTTTGTAAATCTATTAATTGATTGTTCAGAATAAGTTAAATTTGTAAAGAAAGTTGGAACTGTCGCAGGGAAAGTAAAAGTTTCAATTGGCTCATATATTCCATCTCTATTATTATCAGGGAAAATCCTTGCCCAATAACCATTTGTAAAAAGTATATCTTCCCATGGATAATTATTTATTATTGAAGGTCTATCATTATATTTTGTTAAACCAATTGCTGCTCTTACACTCATTCCATAGTCAATCCCTCTTTCAAAAGTATTATTTGATTTATATGCTGTCTCAGGGACACTAATCCCTCTTGGTTTAATACATATAAATAAATCAAATCCACGATTTTCTTGTCTTCCTGGATAATCCGTTCCTCTTATAAAATCATCATTGGGAAGAGGTATAGGATTTTTCGGCTTTAAAACTACAAAATATCTCTTATCATCATCATTTGGATTTGCAGGGTCATCATTTGTAGGAGACCATTTTGTTCCATCTGAGTTATACCATTCAAGAGAACTTGCATCAAGAGGAACAAAAGTATCTGAAATTGTAACTCTATGAATACTGGAAAGCATATCATTTTCAGTAATTGTTCTACTATCAGGAAGTCCAAGAGTTCCACCTGTTTTATTATCAAGCCATAAACTTACACCAGAGTCCTGGTCATCACTTAAAGGCATCAATTTATTTGGTTTAAATCCATTTTCTCCTTTAAACCAGACCCTTATCCATTGAAGTGCCTCATTTTGTGCAAAAGGTCCCCAACTATCTGTCATATTAATGTGAAAAATTGGAATTGGAACTCCATCTGCTTCAATAGGTCCATCTATTAGATTTGGTTTTATATCAAAAGCAATCCTTACATCTTTTACCTTATCTCTTGTTCTCGTTAAAGTCGGTGAACGATAAATACTCGGGTCAGGACTTTCTCCAATAGGTCTTGTTACAACAATGCCATCATCATATACAGAAGGATCTATATAAATTTTAAAATCAGAACCATACCAGGGTCTATTTGTAACCCAACCATGGCTTGGATCAGTAGCAATAACAACAAAAAAGTCAACAAGCCCATCAGCGGTTTGATCAAGATTAATCCCTGAAAAATTAAAAGTAACTTTCCATCTATTATTTCCCTCAGGTGAAGGAGGAAGGGGGTCAATCTGCATATGAGGAGTCCCAGGTATCACATTTGAAGCAAGTATTCTTATATCATTTGCAGGATTAAAATAACCATCTCCGTTATCCCTGTAAATTGCTATGTTTGAATAAGGAGAAAGTTGATGAGAAGCAAGCATACCTGGGTCAAAATTTCCAGGAATTCCTGTATCTTCTATAATAACAGTTACTCTTGAAAGTTGCTCATTATCATTTCCTGAATATGTACTTCTTCCTTTTAAACTAAATCCAATAACTCTATAAGGAATACACATACCACATAATTCAGGAACTGCCAGAGTAAAATCAATATCTTGTGCAACAAATTGAAATAATGGATGGTCCTGTTTATATGCTCTATAATTATAAAGTGGACCATAAAGGTAATGACGAAAAACTCCAACATTTGAACTTATTGTAGGATACCCATTTATTTCAGTTAAACTACTTGGGTCATAGGAATCACTTCTCATAGGAACTAAATCAACAACTCTTGAATCACATATAATCGTATTTGTACCTATAGACAGAGGCCAACCAACTCTTACTATAAACTTATTTCTATAATCATAACCTCCAGGCATATCTCCTGAAATTTTATCAGAGGTAAAAATAACAACCCATAGGTCTGGTCCTTGCGTCCCATTTTGAGCATCGTCAGAACCATATATTGAAAAATTTATTGGAATATCAAAAGATAAACTGCCTAATTGACTTGGGTTAACAGAACCAATTTCATAATCCGCTGGGTCAAAAACTCCTTTCGCTCCTACATCCCTATAAATTGCAACTTTCCTAAAATCTTCAGGTAATATGGGATGATTAGCTCCTGGAGAAGTATAAATGGATACATAAACACTATTAAGAACATCTCCTGGTTGAGGCCAGCCAGCAGAAGTATTTGCTGAAAGATTTAAACCAATAACAGCAGTAGGACCGCTCATTGGAAGAATTGCTTGATTGGGTTGTGTTAAATCTACTCCTGACCTTACTGCCCATGCACCAAAACAAATTTGTGGTATAAAAAGAATAAAAAATAAACAAAGGAAACCCTTTCTTTTATCTTTCATTTTACCTCCTCATTCTTTTATTTTTATTATATTTAGACAACTTTTTTAATTTTATAGTTTAGCGAGAATTCTTTTTTGTAAAAAATAAGAAAGAAAGACCAAGCAAATTAATATTAATAATATCCCATGGTGAACTATAAAATAAGAGACAAAAATTAAAGGATAAAGGATTGCCTTTAAAAGTGTTTTAATTACAATTTTATCCTTTATATATTCTTTAACATAAGGAGAATATTTATAATAGAATTTAACAAACTTTCTACCTAATTCAAATTTCATTAAAACTCTATCTCTAAACTCTTTCAATATTTTAACTTGCCAACTATTTTCTCCAAAACATACACTTGCAATAAAACACCCTCCTCCACCTTCTTCTACTGGTATGGTTTCTCTATATTCAATTAAATAACTTGGTGGATTTGTACAGTCAACTTCTCCATAATCATTAAATGCACTTACTTTATAATACCACATTCCAACTGAAGGTGGAGTATCCACTGCTGTCCTTGCATTCGGGTCATAAATTATTTTAACATGACTACCCCAATTAGATGGGTCTAAACTTCTATAAATCTTAAATCCTCTTAATGTCCCTGTTGTTGGTACATAATTCCAGTAGATGTTAATATTATTTATTCCAAGTTCACACCTTAAATTTGTTGGTACATTTGGTAAATCAAGAGTTGTTGTGGGTCTTAAAATATATGTTTTTGATGCAGAAGTGGCAATTATCTCAATTATTCCATCATTATTTATGTCTGAAACAATAATTTTCTTTATATTATCTTGTAGATTATAAGACATAATTTCATTTAAGGTATTGTTAAGGATCTTAACATATGTCCCATAACTCACTATAATTTCTTTCCCTGCTTTGCCATCAAAATCAACACATGCCCATACTTTTCCTATACCTTGTTTTTCAAGAGTAAACTGATTCATATCTATAAGATAAAGATTTTCATAAAGATCAGATATTAAAAGTTCTTTAACATTATCGTTATCTATATCACTTAAAGCATATTTAACCTCTTGAGTATAAACAGTTAAAGAAGATTGGGCTAAAACATTTCCATTTTTGGGGTCAAATCTATAAATTGTCAATGGAAC